>JAEUIX010000095.1 GCA_016794945.1 Phycisphaerae bacterium | reverse complement strand
CCTGATGCGCCAGTCGTTCCGCTCCCTGGCCGGCGAGACGCTCCAGGCCACCACCGGCGAGTTCCTCAAGCTCGCCGATCAGAAACTCACCGCCAAGGCCACCGAGGCCGCGGCCGACATGGACAGGCGCCGCCTGGCCGTGGAGCAGATGGTCAAGCCGATCGCCGAGGTGCTGCAGAAGACCGAAGCGCGCCTGGGCGAACTGGAGCAGGCGCGCGTGGGGGCCTACTCGGGGCTGCTGGAACAGGTGCGGCAGATGCAGCAGGACAACGCCCGCCTGCGCGACGAGACCGGCCGGCTGGTGCGGGCCCTGCGCGAGCCGCAGGTCCGCGGGCGGTACGGCGAGGTGCAGCTGCGCAAGGTGGCCGAACTGGCGGGCATGACCAACTACTGCGACTTCGCCGAGCAGGATTCGTCGCGCACCGCCGAGGGCGAGCTGGTCCGGCCCGACATGGTCGTCCGCCTGCCCAGCCAGCGCGTGGTCGTCGTCGACGCCAAGATGAACTTCCAGGCCTACCTCGACGCGCACCAGGCCGCCACCCCCGACGAGGCCGAGCAGCACCTCGACCGCTTCGCGCGACACGTCGCCGAGCAGGCGCAGTCGCTCAGCCGCAAGAAGTACTGGACGCAGTACGACGGCTCGCCCGAGTTCGTCGTCATGTTCGTGCCGCACGACGCGTTCCTCGACGCCGCGCTCAGCCGCCGGCCCGAACTGCTCGAGGACGCCGCCCGCTCGAACGTGATCCTCGCCACCCCTTCGACGCTCATCGCGCTGCTGCGGGCCGTGGCCGTCGGCTACCAGGAGCAGCGCCTGGCCAAGGCCGCCGAGGAGCTGCGCACGATCGGGCGCGAGCTGATGGACCGCTGCGCCCGCGCCTTCGGCCTGGCGGCGGAGATCGGCGACGGGCTGACCTCGACCGTCAAGAAGTACAACGAGTTCGTCGGCAGCTACCAGGGGCGCGTCGAGCCCCAACTCCGACGCATGGAAGAACTGGGCGTCAAGGCGGCCAGGGAACTGCCCGAGGTCGAGCCGGTGACCATCAACGTGCGCGAGGCCGACCGCCCCCGCCTGCCGGGGGCCTGACTCGCAGGCTCCGGCCCCGCCGCCCGCGGCACCGGCGCGTCAGGCCCGCCGCCGGCGCGTTGCCGCCAGCAGCCCCAGCCCCGCCAGCGCAGCGCCCGCCGGCGACGGCACGACCGCCACGGAGTCCAGGTCGAACGTGAACGGCACGTTGGAGCCCGCCAGCCCCGCCGGAACGATCACGCCGATCTGCACCCGGCCGATCGAACCGAACACCGAGAAGTTCGTCCCCTCGTAGATGAGCGGCGCGCCGGGGTTGATCGCCACCGTGAACTGCGTCCAGGCGCCGGGCGCCGCCTGGCCGACGACCGCCACCACCCCGGGGCCCAGCGCCGGCGCGAACCGTGCGAAGACCGTGATCGGCCCCGGCGTCGCCGCGCGGAACCAGAACGAGAACGACGTGATCCCCGCGCCGATCCAGTCGCCGAACAGCGCCCCGCCCGAGGAGCCGTACGGCAATTCCGCCCGGAACAACTGCGGGTTCTCGCCGGGGCCGTAGCTGAAGAAGCTCAGCATCGTCGTCACGTACGACGAACCGTCCGGCCCGCCCGTCGGCGCCAGGAACGGCGCGTTCACGCCGCCGCCGTCGCGCCACGCCGCGCCGGTTCCGAACGTCTCCGTGAACGGGTTGTCGGCGGCCATGGCCGACGCCCCTGTCAACGCACCCAGCAGCCCCGCGACGGGGGCGACGGTCCTGCGACGGTCCATGCGCGATCTCCTTCTCGGTTCCCGGCCGAAGGGTAGATCGCCGGCGCCCGAATGTCCCTCGCGCCGCGCCGATGCGGTGCTACAGGCCCAGCAGCTCGTAGATCTGCGGCGCAACGTAGAGGCGGATCGCCACGTTCGTGCCGTACATCACGACCGTGAGCATGATCGCGTCCTCGACGTCCATCTCCATGAGCTGCATCAGCAGGCCCACGTACGTGATCACCGAGATGATCCACATGAAGAAGAGGAACGTCAGCGGCAACGCCGCCAGCATCACGCTCTGCACCGCGTCGGTGACGGCGAACACCGCCGCGAACTGGATCGCCAGCAGGTGCAGCGGCGCGTTGAAGCCCATCCACAGCCACCCGACGATGCAGAACGCCAGCAGCGCCGCCGGCACCGCGAGCACGTAGTCCACCACGTAGTACTTCATGCTCGTCGCGACGTCCACGCCGCGCTTCTGGGCCCACATGGCGATGAAGATGAGCGAGATCGTGATCCCCACCGCGAACATGATCGCCGGTGTCCGGTAGGCGCTGATCGCCGTCTCCCGCGACGCCTCGCGCGACCGCTCCTTCTGCGACTTCGGCAGCGCGAGCTTGCCGCACTCGGGGCACTTGGCGTCGCGCAGCACGCGCATGTCGTACCCGCAGTGGGGGCACTTGGTGATGCCCGGCTTGCGGCTGTCGGCCCCGACGCCCGTGCCCTTCTGGAACCCCTTGCGCGTGTCGAAGCCGCACTGCGTGCACAGCACCGCGTCCGCCGGCATCGCCCGCGCGCACGCCGGGCACAATCGCTGCTCGGCGATCCCCCCGGCCGGATCCGCCACCGCGATCGGACCCGCCTGCTCGATCAGATCCAGCAGCACCGCGTCCGCCCCGTTCGCCGGCGCCGCTTCCGCGGGCGACGCGGCCGCCGCCGCAGCAGCGCCCGCACCGGCCGTCCCGCCGGTCGCGCCGTGCCTCTCGGCGCACGCCTTGCACGCGTAGCGCCCCTGCCCATCCTTCAGGCGCGGCCGGTTGGAACAATCCTCATGACAGTAGATGCAGACCTTCCCCATGCCGCCAGCATAACAACCGCCAATGCGGATGCAACACGGCGTCGGTCAACCCCGGTGCTCGGTGAGTGATCTACCCCGCCGGCGTCACGCCGGCCGGGGCATCGCCCCCGGCGGCAGGTCGGGCGATTCGGGCTGGCTCGGTGCGGCGGGCGTCCCCGCCGCCTCACGCGCCTTGCGGGCCTCGGCGGCCAGAAGGTCGCTGATCGTCGGCTTGCCCAGCGGCTCGCCCCGCATCAGCCGGTGCACCTCGTCGGCGTCCAGCGTCTCGTACTTCAGCAGCGCCTCGGCCACCGCCACCACCTTCTCCCAGTGCTGGTCCAGCAG
>JAEUIX010000056.1 GCA_016794945.1 Phycisphaerae bacterium | reverse complement strand
ACCGCGCTGGCGCGACCCGGCTGCCCACCCGAACGACCTTCTTCATCACTTCAAGCCTGGTCAGGTCGGCACGCAGCTCGGCCGGGCCCACACCGCTGGCGATACAGAGCTCATCAACCGTCATCTCGTGCGTGAGTGCCGAGGCGATCGTCGCCTGCCGGGGCGTCAGGCCGAGCGCCGGGGTCGGGGCCATCCCGCCGGGCGCTTGATCGGGCCCGCCGTACCGGGCCGCGTGCGTGCCGGCGTGCAGGTGGCGGGCCGGGGCCTGCAACTGCTCGATGACGTCGGCCGGATCGGTGACCATCGCGGCGGCGCCGGCCTTGAGCAGGGCGTTGCTGCCCTGGCTCGCCGCCGAGTCGAGCCGCCCCGGAACGGCGAAGACCTCACGCTGGTGCTCGTCGACGGCAACTCGGGCGGTGATCAGCGCGCCGGAGCCTTTGCCCGCCTCAATCACCAGCACCCCCAGCGACAGGCCGCTGATGAGCCGGTTGCGGGCGGGGAAGTTCTCGGGGGCGGGCTGCGTATCGAGCGGTAACTCGCTGACGATGGCCCCTCGCCCGGCCGAGATCTGCTCGAACAGGGGGCCGTTCTCCTCGGGATACACGTGGGCCAGGCCGCACCCGAGCACCGCGATCGTGCGACCGTCGTTGCGCAAGGCCGCGCGGTGGGCCGCCGTATCGATGCCCCGGGCGCCGCCGGACACGATCGTCAAGCCCGCCGCGGCGACGGCTCCGGCGAACCGCTCGGCCTGCTCGATGCCGTACTGAGTGCAGCGGCGGGAGCCGACGATGGCCAGGGCGTAGCGGTCCAGGGTGTGGCCGTCGAGTTCGCCCCGCACATAGAGAACGGAGGGCGCATCGGCCAGATGGGCCAGCAGGGGCGGGTAACCCGGCTCGGAGCGGCCGATGATCCGAACGTCGAGCGCGGCAGCGCGGTCGAGTTCGCGCTGCGCGAGGTCTTTGGAGACCTCGCGGTGGTCGATGACGGCGCGGGCGCGTTCGGGGCCGATGCCGCGCACGGCGCGCAGATGCCGCTCGGGCGCGTCCAGCGCGCCCGCCGCCGAGCCGCACGCCTCGACCAGCCGCCCGATGAGCACCGGCCCCAATCCCGGGATGAGCGAGAGCCGCAACAGGTCGAGCGTGTCGGAGGGAACGCCGGCGACCGGTCGGTCGCGCGTGTCGTCGAAGAGATCGCCGCCGGCGTGGCTCACCGGGAGAGTGTAATGCGGCGTTTGTTCGGGTCAAGACCGGGGAAACCGGTTTGTGGCTGTCCGGCGTGTGGACAATCCGGTGGGTATTGGGGCGGGTGGAGGGGCGGTGTCCGATAAAGCACTGTTCGACATGGAGCCAGTCATGATGATCGGCCGAGATTGCCGGTGGGTGATGGGTGCGCCCCGCGGTGGATGGACCGTGGGCGGCGTGGCGGCGGCCCGCGCTGCCGCGGCGGGGCTCGCGGTGCTGCTTGGGGCGGTGGGCGGCGGGTGCCAGAACACCCCGTCGGCGCACGGGGGGTGGAGCGAGCGAACGGGCGACGAGACGATCGGCCGGGGGGCCATCGCGGGGATCGTCGGCGAGCCTGAGATGCGCGTGCGCCTGGGCAACGCGGTGACGGCGATCCAGATCGGGGCGACCACCGGCGACAGCGTGTCGGTGACCGTGGCCGGCGGGCGGGGCGTGCCGGCGAAGCTGCGCGGGCCGGTGAGCGTGCGGCTGAGCGAGGCGCGCTGGGAACTGACCGACGCCGCGGGCCTGTCGGCGTTCTTCGAACGCACGGGCGACCTGGTGCTGGCCCCGCCGGAAGCGGCGCCGCCCGGGGCCGCGGGCGTGAGCGGCGCGGGCGCGGGCGGAGCGGGGGCCAAGCTGCCGCCGCCGGCGCCGGCGCTGACGCTGAACGGCGCTCGCTACCCCGGCACGCTGCGCCTGACGGCGCGGACGGACGTATCGCAGCGGGCGTTCGACATCATCGAGTCGGTGCAGATGGAGGAGTACCTCAAGGGAGTAGTGAGCGCGGAGCTGCCGTCGCAGTGGCCGGTGGGCGCGTTCCGGGCGCAGGCGGTGGCGGCCCGCTCCTACGCGGTGCACGAGCGCGCACGCTCGCGCGCCGCGGGCAAGCCGTTCGACGTGGAGTCGACCGTCGCCGACCAGGCGTACAAGGGCGCCAGCGAGCTGCCGCAGGCGGTGCAGGCGGTGCGCGAGACGCGCGGGGTGATCCTCACGTGGATGGGCGGGCCGCTGCGGGCGTACTACAGCAGCACGTCGGGCGGGCGCTCGGCCAGCGCGCGCGACACCTGGCCGATCGGCCCGGGGTATGAGTACAACCTCGCCGGGCCGCTGCAGGCGACGGCGCGCGAGCACGCCGACGAGGCCTCGCCCCTGCACCGCTGGACCGTCGTGCGCAGCCGCGCCGAGTTGACGCAGCGCCTCCGCCAGTGGGGCCGGACCAACGGGCACGCGTTGCGGAATATCACGGCCCTGGACTCGATCAAGGTGTCGAGCGTGAACGAGGTGGGCCGGCCGACGCGGTACCTGGTGCTGCAGCCGGGGGGCCAGTCGTACACGATGACGGCCGAGGCGCTGCGCCAGGCGTGCAACACCGAGGTGCAGGGCCTGCCGGCGGTGACGCGGGCCAGCCGCGTCAGCAGCGGCGACCTGGAGGCGACGGTTGCGGGCGATGCGGTGACGATCAAGGGCCGCGGCTTCGGGCACGGCGTGGGCATGTGCCAGTACTCGGCCAAGGCGATGGCGGACCGGGGCGACGCGTGGCAGAAGATCCTTGCGAACTTCTACCCGGGCGCGGAACTGAAGAAGGCGTATTGAGCGGGGTGCCGCCGCCAACAGGCCGCCAGCGTTGAGCAGGGTCACGCGCGTTGGCGGCGGGCGCGGCTGGTGCGGCGGGAGGCGTGGGGTTCTGGGGTGCGGCGCTTCGCCTTGGAGGGCTTGGGCTTCGGTAGGCGCGAGTCGACGGGGGCGGCGCTTTCATGCGAGCGGACCGGAGACCGCACGGGACGGCGGCACAGTTGATCGGTCAAGCCTGGTCGGATCTCCACCTTCCCTCACCGAGCACGACCCACGCGCCCTCGCGATCAGATCTCGCCAACGTCGTGCAACCGGCGGGGGCCGATCCTTCACAGTGCGCACAAGTCGCGGTTGCGCCCGGCGATTGCGGCAGCTACTTCTTGGAGGGTCCCGAAGCGCTGGACCGCACGCGCCACAACGGTCCGGCCATGCACCAGCGCCCGGTGCCCGGATCCCAGAACAGCATATGGAACTTGACGCCCATGTCCTTGCCCTTCTCGAGGTACTCAACCTCGTAGAACCTCGCACCGGGCGCCATCAGTTCTGCGGCGACTTGGCAAGCGCCGCGAGGGAATTCTCGCCAGGCCGGAGACCCCTCTTTGTATGCGATGATCTCCTCCGTCGTGGCACCGGTAACTTCGACCTCGGAGTACTTCAGATGATGTGCCAATACCTGAGCGCTCTTGGCGTCATCGGTGGTGGCCGGGAAAAACTCATTGTACCATTTCTCGATCTGGTCGATCCGCTCCCGTGGAACGCCGTCCTTCAGAACCCGCTTGAGTCGGTCCGTTGTTGGCCGCAGCTCCCGCGCGATTGCCGCGACGGTCTTGGTGTCGTTGGCCGCCATCGCCTCGTGCAACTTCAAGAAGACCGCCCGCAGGTTCTCTGGCGAGTTCTCGTGCTTCACGATCGTTGCCGACTTGTCCGGATCCGCCCGGCCATCTTTCGGGGGATCCACATTGAACGCTCGAAGACCGCAGAGCAGGTTCATCGCCCCTGACGCAACCTGGACGCCAGACATACTCTGGTGAACCCCGGCAGGCTGCGGAGTGGCCCTGTGAGTCGCGAACGCGGTCGGCATGCAGGCACAGGCGAAACTGACCGCGAGAATGAGCGCTGCGCCAGCCAAGACGACATTCCGTGAATTGTTCACCAGAACACTCCTGTCTTCGAGGCGCGAGCGGTCGGCGATTTCGGCGCCGTGATTGCTGATTGCATCCCAACTGCGGCCACGAATCGGTGCACGAGGTGCTCCTTCGGATCCAATCGAGTTGTCAACCGCTGAACGCACCGAACACCAGATAGAACCCGACAGCACCCTCCAGCGTTCCCACTCCTTGCAACCGCGCTTCGGGTGTGCGGCGCGCCGCCGGCCTCGGCCACGGCCCGCGCGTAGAGCACCACGCGCCAGGTGTGCGCGGCGGTGGACCGGTCCTTGGCCTCGACCCTGAGCAGCGGATCGTGGATCGCTTCGTCGGTCATCGGCAGCGCTCGGTCGGCGGGGCGGGGCGGCCTACGGCGCGCCGGGCGCCGGCTCCTTCACCAGCCTGACGCCGTCGTGCTTGAACGCCTCGGGGTCAACCCCCGCGCGCTCGAAGAACTTCTGCAGCGTCTCGGTGCTGCTGATGAGCAGGAGGGTTCCGTCCGGCCGCTCGAGCAGCTGGATCGCGGCGGGGTTCTTGCCCGCCTGCGCCTTGAGCCAGTCCTCGTCGAGCATGTGCAGCGTGGCCGAACCCTTGTCGAACGTCAGCCGCAATATGTTGTACATCGGAAGGAACATCACGCCGTACTGCTCGGTGCTGCGCTTCGCCACGTCTTCCGCGGGCGTGAACTCCGCGAAGAGCGTCGGCCCCAGACGGACCAGGCGCATCGCGTAGCGCCCGCTGAAGTCGCCCGCTTCCGACGAGCGCTTCATGGTCACCGCGTACCCGCCCTCGGCGCGGGCGACGGCGTAGGTCTCCTTCTTGCTTTCGTTCTTGTCCGGTTTCCACACCCCCACCACCCGGTCGTCGCTGACCTGCTTCGACGCCGACCACAGCGGATGGAACGACGCGGTGCCGCACCCGCCCGGCAACGCGCAGGCGATCGCCGCACCCAACAGCCACATTCGGCGCGAGAGGTTCATGGCGTGCTCCTGGTCGAGAAGCGCCGCGCGGCGAGCCGTGACATGCCCGCATTGCGGCGTATGAGAAAAGTACCGGTAGTGTTCTCGAACACTTGCGATCGCCACAAGACGTGGGCGGATTGTGGACGAACGGTGGAGAGTCGGCGGGTACGCTGACGCTGCTGGACGTCCGCCGGGGGAAACCCTGTCGTCTGCTTGCGATTGAGCTAAGTTTCGATCAGCACGCCGCATCAATCGTGACAGGGGGCAG
>JAEUIX010000046.1 GCA_016794945.1 Phycisphaerae bacterium | reverse complement strand
GCGTGGACCGAGCGACCCTACGGCCCGAACACCTGGAGCGCCAAGGAGGTCGTGGCCCACCTGATCTTCGCCGAGCGGACCGACTGGATCCCCCGGGCCATGACCATCCTGCGCGACGGTGAGCGCAGCGCGTTCGCCCCGTTCGACCGGGCCGGCCACAAGGACCTGCTGACCCGCCCCACCGCCGAGCTGCTCGACGTGTTCCAGCGCGAGCGTGCCGGCAGCCTGGCCATGCTCGACGCCATGGCGCTGGACGGCCCGGCGCTGGCCAAGCGCGGCACGCACCCGGCCCTGGGCACCGTCACCCTGGCCAACCTGCTGGCGACGTGGGCGGTGCACGACCTGAACCACATCGCCCAGATGGCCAAGGCCATGGCGTACCAGTACCGGGGCCAGGTCGGCCCCTGGGAGCAGTACCTGTCGATCCTGGCCCCGCCCAACCCCCGCTAGGCGTCAACGAAACGGCCCCGGCGTGAGCCGGGGCCGCGAGGATCGGTCAACGTGTCGCTTCGCTCAGGCTCGCCGACGACGCGACGCCACGAAGCCCGCAGCGCCCAGCAGCGCGAGGCCGCCGGGACCGGGCACGATCTGCCCGCGGATCTCTCCGCCCTGGAAGGACTGGCTGTGCACGTTCACGTACATGAGGCCGGCGATCAGGTTGGTCAACTGCGTGGGCGTGAAGTTCCCAGCGCCGGAGATCGTGCCGCTGGTGCTGCCGATCGGAACCACCAGATTGAACAGGACACCGGCGTTGGCCCCCGCGGGGGCAAAGCCGTGGATGTGGGCCGCGAACACGGGCGCCACCAGGCCGCTGAACGACCCGGCCAGCGACCAGTCGCCGGTCGTGAAGTTCACGGTCAGGTCGCACTGTCCGGTGGCCGGAGAAGCGTTCGGCGGCACCTCCTGCAGTCCTTCGAGCACGAAACTGATCACCCCCACCTGAGCCTGCGCGGCCGAGGCCAGCACCAGGGCTCCCACGGACGCCGCCATCGTCATCGTTGCGGTTCGCATCGTCGATCCCTCCAGATCGGACACCCCGACGCCGGACTCGGCGCCGCTCCTTCCGATGGGTGCGAGCGTACCGCGCCGTGCAGACGCGGTAAACCCCGGAGTTCAACAATCCAGCGCTCCGGCGCAACTCACCGCCCCGGCCGCCCAACAATGAGGGTGTCCCATCCGATGGTCAGGAGCTTCACCCGTGTGGAAGTGGCTGTTCGGGCTTTTTCTGGTGTGCGTGCTCGTGATCGCGGCGGCGGTGCTGACACTGGCCACCAGCCCCGGCGCCCGGGCTTGGTTCGACTCGCTGCGTCCCAAGGAGAAGGCGACGGAGGTGCGCAGCGCCCCGGTGGCCCGGGGCGTGCTCACCCGGACGGTCAACGCCCCTGGTTCGATCGAGCCGCGGACCAAGGTGCAGATCTCCGCCCAGGTGCCGGCGCGGATCCTGGCGCTGCCGTTCCGGGAGGGCGACAAGGTCCGCAAGGACGATGTGGTGGTGCGGCTGGATGCGCGGGACCTGGCGGCGGCGCTGGAGTCGAGCCAGGCGCAGCTGCGCGCCGAGGAGGCGCGCCTGGCCGGGGCGGTGGCGACGATGGACAAGGCGGAGATCGACCTGAAGCGGGCGCGGGACCTGTTCGCGACCAAGGACTTCTCGCGCAGCCAACTGGACGACGCCGAGAGCGCGCACCGGCGCGCCAAGTCGTCGCTCGACGCCGCGACGCACGCGGTCGAGGCGGCCAAGGCGCAGATCGTGCGGGCGCAGAAGGACTTCGACAACACGATCATCTCGGCGCCGATCGACGGGACGATCGTGAAGCTGAACGCGGAGGTGGGCGAGCTGGTGCTGGTGGGGACGCTGAACAACCCGGCGTCGGTGATCATGGAGATCGCGGACCTGAGCGACGTGCTGCTGAAGGCCCGGGTGGACGAGGCGAACATCGCGCCGGTGGCCAAGGGGCAGCGCTGCCGCGTGTACATCAACGCGTACGTGGGACGCGTCTTCGCCGGCACGGTGGAGCGTGTCGGCCTCAAGCGGCTGCTGGACACGCAGGGCACGGGGTACTTCGAGGTCGAGGTGGCGGTGCAGCCGCCGGGCGACCTGGTGCTGGCCTCGGGGCTGACGGCCAGCACCGACATCGAGGTGCAGACGCTGCGGGACGTGCTGAAGGTGCCGAGTCAGGCGGTGATCGACAAGCGGATCGAGGACCTGCCGCGGGAGGTGCGCGAGCACCCGCTGGTGGACCGCTCGCGCCTGTTCACGCGGGTGGTGTTCCGGCTGGTGGACGGGCGCGCGGTGGTCGCGCCGGTGAGCATCGGCAGCAGCGACCTGACGCACTCGGTGGTGCTGGCGGGGCTGGACGAGGGCCAGCCGATCATCACGGGGCCGTACAAGGCGCTGCTGGACCTCAAGCCCGGCGCGCTGGTCGAACCGGAGAAGCCCAAGAACGCCCCGGCGCCCGGCGCGCCCGACGCCAAGGCGGGCGCCGCGCCGGCCCCCAAGCCCGCCTCCAACACCCCCGGCGCATGAGCACCACCATCCGCCTGCGACAGATCGAGAAGGTCTACCGGATGGGGTCCGAGCAGGTGCACGCGCTGCGCGGGGTGGACCTGGACATCGCGCGCAACGAGTTCGTCGCGATCATGGGCGCCTCGGGCTCGGGCAAGAGCACGCTCATGAACGTGCTCGGCTGCCTGGACCAGCCCACCGGCGGCGTGTACGAGCTCAACGGCCTGCGCACCGACCGCATGTCGGCGGGCCAGCTCGCCTCGGTGCGCAACGCCCAGATCGGCTTCGTGTTCCAGTCGTTCGAGCTGCTGCCCCGGGCCACGGCCCTGCGCAACGTCATGCTCCCGCTGGTCTACTCGCGCCGGCTGTGGCTGGGCGCCCGCCGGCGGGCCCTGCGGGCGCTGGAGCGCGTGGGCCTGGCCGACCGGGTCGGCCACCGGCCGAACCAGATGTCCGGCGGCCAGCGCCAGCGCGTGGCCATCGCCCGGGCGCTGGTCAACGAACCGTCGATCCTGCTGGCCGACGAGCCGACGGGCAACCTCGACAGCCGCACCAGCGAGGAGATCATCGACCTGTTCAAGAAGCTCCACGCCGAGGGGCAGACCATCGTCATGGTCACCCACGAGGAGGACGTCGCCCGGCACGCCCACCGCATCGTCCGGCTGCGCGACGGCCGCATCTTCAGCGACTTCGCGACGCGCGAGGACCCCATCCACGGCGAGTACCTGAACCGGATGATGCAGGAGGCGCTCTTCGCCGTCAAGGAGAAGGACGCCGAGCGCGGGGCCCCCGCCCCGCCCGGCGCGGAGGCCGCCCCGTGATCGTCGTGCGACTGCTGCTGCAGACCGTCGTGCTGGCGCTGGGCCAGATCTGGAGCAACCGCTTCCGCGCCCTGCTCACCACGCTGGGCATCGTCATCGGCACGGCGGCGGTCATCGCGACGGTCGGCGCCACCAACGGCCTCAAGGCCTACATGCTCAGCGAGCTGCAGAGCTTCGGCGCCCGGAAGGTCTTCATCGACGGCGACGTCCCCCGCAAGATACGCGGGCGCATGAGCCGGGCCCAGGTCGAGCTCAAGATGGAGGAGATCCAGCAGCTCATCAGCCAGACCACCACCATGGAGACCTTCACGCCGCTGTTCTTCGGGTCGTACGACCTGCAGGCGGGCCAGACGGTGCTGCGCTCGGTGCAGACGCTGGGCATCTGGCCGGAGTGGCACGAGATCGAGGCCCGCTACACCACCATGGGCCGGCCCTTCAACCGCATCGACGAGGAGCAGCACCTCAACGTCTGCCTCGTCAACGACAAGACCACCGAACTGCTGGGCCTGCCGCTTGACCCCACCGGCGAGTTCATCCTGATCGGGGGCCGGCGGTTCCTCATCGTCGGCGTCGTGGAGACGCGCATCCTCGGCGCCGTGTTCGGAGGGCAGGAGGCCCAGGCCGAGGTCTTCATCCCCCTGTCGGTCGCCATGGCCATGAACCCCCAGCGCCGGTTCGTGAACTTCCTGCTGGGCAACCTCAAGAGCGAGGACCTGGCTGAAGAGGCCAAGCAAGAGGTCTCGGTGATCATGCGGCGCATCCGCAAGCTCGGGCCCGACGAGGACCCCACCTGGCAGGTTGGCGTCGTGCAGCAGGTGATCGACCAGGTCAACCGCGTGGGCTCGGCCATCACCGCCGGCGCCGGCGGCATCGTCGCCATCAGCCTGCTGGTCGGCGGCGTGGGCATCATGAACATCATGCTGGTCAGCGTGTCGGAACGCACCCGCGAGATCGGCCTGCGCAAGGCCGTCGGCGCCCGCCCGTCGGTGATCCTCATGCAGTTCCTGGTCGAGGCCGTCGTGCTCTGTCTCGTGGGCGCGGCGTTCGGCCTGGCCATCGGCTACGGCCTGGTGTACGGCCTGTCGACCATCCCCGGGAGCCCCCTGGAGAAGGCCAGCGTCCCCGTCTGGGCCACCACGCTGGCGGTGGGGTTCTCCGCGTTCACCGGCATCGTCTTCGGCATGTTCCCTGCCACCAAGGCCGCCCGGCTCAACCCCATCGAGGCCCTGCGCCATGAGTAACCCACGCCCCCGCCGCCGGCCCGCGCCGGCCCGGCTCTGGCCCCTGGCCGCCGCGCTGACCGCCGGGTGCGTCGGACCGCTCGGCCCGATGGAAGGCGATGCGGGCCGGGCCCTGGCCCCCGAGCGCACGCGCCGTCTCGAGCGTCTCAGCCTCGATCAGTTCCGCGCCGCGCCCCCCGCTCCGCCGCCCGCCGATGCTCCGTCCGGCCTGACGGTGCCGCCGGCGCGGCTGGCATCGGCCACGGCGGAACTCTCGCTGGACCGGGTTCGCGCCGACGTTCTGGCCAACAACCTCGACCTGAAGGTCGCGCTGCTCGACCCGTCGATCGCATCCGAGGCGCGGCGCGCCGAGGAGGCGAAGTTCGAGGCCGTCTTCCGACCGTTCCTCCGCTACGTCAACCTCGATAACCCCACCTTCGACACCACCACGCCCAACCAGCAGGACCAGGTCTCCGGCGGCGCGGGCGTCAGCATCCCCCTGCGCACCGGCGGGCGGGTCAGCGTCGACTACACCTCCGACCGCGTCAACGCGCCCAACCCCTTCATCCTTTTTCCCACCAGCTACGACGCCGGGCTGACGTTCTCGCTCAGCCACCCGCTGCTCCGCGGCGCCGGGCGCGACGCCACCATGGCCTCGATCCGCATCGCTGCGTACAACGAGCAGATCGCCGAGGCGCGCACCAAGCTCCAGGTCATCGCGCTGCTGGCCAACGCCGACCGCGCCTACTGGACGCTCTACGCGGCCCGGCGCGAGCTCGAGGTCCGCCAGCAGCAGTTCGAGGTCGCCCGCGAGCAGCTGGCCAAGGCCGAGCGTCGCGTGCGGGCGGGCGAGGCAGCCGAGATCGAGATCACCCGCGCCCAGTCCGGCGCCGCCGAACGCCTCGAGGCCATCATCCGCGCCGAGAACGCCGTGCTGCTGGCGCAGCGCAATCTCAAGCGGCTCATCAACCGCGGGGACATGGACCTCTCCGCCGGCACCACCCTGCTCACCACCACCCAGCCGGCGCCCGCCCCGTTCGACTTCGACGGCGCGCAGCTGTGCGCCCTGGCGGCGGCCAACCGCATGGAGTTGCTGGAGGCCGAGGTGCAGCTGCTGGCCGACTCCGTGAACGTGGACCTGGCCCGCAACAACGCCCTGCCGATCCTCAACTTCGAGGGCTCGTACTCCTTCAACGGCCTGGCCACCACCTTCAGCGGCGCCCAGGAGTCGCTGGGCGAGCGACGATTCCAGTCGTTTTCCGCCGGGCTGTCGGCCGAGGTGCCCATCGGCAACCAGGCCGCCGAGGCACGCCTGCGTCAGGCGATCCTCACCCGCCTGCGGCAACTCGGCACGCGCGACGCGCGGGAGCAGACCGTGCGCCAGGAAGTCCTCGACGCGATCGACCGTGTGGGCGCGGCCTGGCAGCGCATCCTCGCGGCCCGGCAGGCCGCCATCCTCGCCGGGCGCACCCTCGAGGGCGAGCAGCGCCAGTTCGACGCGGGCGTGCGCACCAGCACCGACGTGCTCGACGCCGCCGCCCGACTGGCCGATGCGCAGTCGGCCGAGATCCGCGCGCTGGCCGATTACGAGATCTCGATCGTCGACCTCAGCATCGCCACCGGCACGGTGCTGGGCGCCGCCAAGGTGGAGTGGCAGCCCCTGGGCCCGGCGCTGCTGCAGCGCCAGGCCGACGCCGCCCGGCGCGAGGAGGCCAAGCGCAACCCGCCGGCCCTGGGGCCCGCGGGCCCCTGAGCGGCCCGCCGCTACCATCGACCGTGAGCGCCCCGGACGTAGGCCAGCCCGCGCCCGATTTCGAGTGCCGCGACCAGCACGGCAACCCCGTGCGCCTGCGCGACCTGCGCGGCCGTTTCGTCGTCATCTTCTTCTATCCCAAGGACGGGACCCCCGTCTGCACCGCCCAGGCCTGCGGCTTCCGCGACCGCTTCGGCGACCTGGCCCGCAGCGGCGCCACCGTCATCGGCGTCTCGCCGGATTCCGACGCCTCGCACGCCGCCACCGCCGGCAAGCACCAGCTTCCCTTCGCCCTGGTCAGCGACGCCGACGGTCGCCTGGCGCGCCTGTTCGGCGTCGGCCGCTGGCTCGGCGTGCTCCCCGGGCGGGCCACCTTCGTGATCGACCCGTCCGGCGTGATCCGCCTGGCGTACCGCGGCTGGTGGAACGGTCAGCGCCACGCGACCGAGGCGCTGCGCATCATGACGCGCATGCAAACGCGGGACGCGACCACGTCGGCCGCGCCCCGCTGAAGGGGTCTGAGATGTCGCCCGCTGCCTACTGCGGCTTGGGCGCCTTGAGCAGCGTGCGTTTGCCCTCGAGCATCACGTAGAGGTCGCCGGGGTTGCCGAGCATCCACGCCTGGCCGTCGCGCACCAGCGCATCGACGGCGGCCTGGTACTCCTGCGTGCCGAACTCGAGCGTGCGCTCGGGCTCGGCGGTCTCCTGCTCGATGAGCTGGGCGTCGGTCCAGCGGTTGTTGCGGAACAGCAGCGACCGCCCGTTGGCCGCCTGCACCCCGCGGTACTGCCGCTGGCCCAGGCCCGCGTCGCGGTCGCGGTTGAGATACGCCAGCTTCACGTCGCCCATGAGCTGCTGGTTGTTCAGTTCCTTCTGCACGCCCTCCTGCCCGGCGCGCTTGTGCTGGGCCTCGGCTTCGAGCACGCGGCCCGCCGTGTCCGGCGCCGCCGAAAGACCCGCCATCGGCCGGCCCGCCGCCTCGGTGCCCGGCTCGACCGCCAGGAACGAGGTGTACTCGGTGAGGATGCCGTGCCTTGTTGAGAGCGCCACGATCTCGCCGACCAGTTCCTTCAGGCCGGGATCGTTCTGGGGCGTGCGGGGCGGCTGCTCGGCCCCGGCCTGACGGATCGCCTCGATGAGCGACGCGATCTTCCTGCCCGCCCACAGGCGCGGCACGTACCCGTGGCGCGCCGAGGCCGACGCCGGGTCGAGTGTGAACGAGTAGGCCCGGGCCTTGCCGCCGTGCTCGCCTTCCAGCCGCAGCGTGACCGGTGCGGAGCCGGTGTACTGGCCCATGATCAGCACCTGGTCGCCGTCGAACAGGTCGCCCAGCACCCCGGGCATCACCTCGCGGACCAGGCGCGGGTCGGGCTTGCCCGACGCGTCGATCGCCGTCAGCTTCGGCACCGCCAGCACCGGGCCCGACAGCCGCCGGTACACCTGGCTCACCGCCACCTCCACGTTCTCATCGGGCAGCACGAAGGTCGACGCGGCGCGGCTCGTTCGCGCGATGCCCGTCAGCAGCGGCGTGTTCACGTCGAACCCGACGCCGAAGGTGAAGATGCGCCGCTTGGCGCTGTTGTTGTCGCGGGCGGCGTCGCGGATGCGCACCTCGTTGCGCTCCCCCACGGTCGGAAGCCCGTCGGTCAGGAACAGCACCAGCGGCAGGAACTCCGGCGTCGCCGGCTGGCGCAGGGCCTCGACCAAGGCATCGTGCAGCGCGGTGCCGCCGTTGGCCTGCAGCTGACCGATGTACGCCCGCGCCTGCTGCATCGTCTCGGCCGTCTTGATCAACGGCCGGGGTGCCATCGTCGAGATGGTGTCCGAGTAGTCCACGATGTTGAACGCCTCGCCGGGCTCCAGGCCCTCGAGCACCTGTGCGGCCGCGGCCCTGGCCTGCTCGATCTTCTGCCCGCGCATGGAGCCCGAGCGGTCGATCACCACGATGACCTCGCGCTTCATCTTCGCGGCGCGCGGGTCCTGGGTCGGGGCGCCGCCGAGCAGCAGGAAGTACCCACCGCCGGGGCTCACCGACGTGTCGGGGTAGCACAGCACGGTCGCCGCGAGGGCGTCCTCGCCCGCCGCCTGCGGGGCCGTGACGTACGAAAGGCGCAGCGAACCGGGCGCCGTGGCGGAACCCTCCGGGACGCGGAACTTCACATGCCCGGCGCCGACCCTCTCGACGGCGATCTCGTGGCTCGGCGAGTAGACCGTCGCGATCGGCCGCTTGGACTTGATGCTCCCCTGGATCGTCCACGCCACGCCCTCGGCCCCGAGCGACTCGCTGCGGGGCAGCATGTAGTCGACCCGAGCGCCGTCGGCCGAGTGCACTTGCTCGTAGGAGATCCGCACCTTCTGCGTTGCGCCGGCGGGGATCGGGAAGACGCTCGACCGGATCAGGTTGTAGCCCGCGAACTCCAGCAGCCCCGGGTCGCGCTGGCGATTCACGATCGCGTCGTAGATCCGCCTGGCCTCCTCGCGCCGGAGCAGCGTCGCCGTCGGCTCCGGCCCCACGCCGTCGTACTGGAACGACCGCACCGCCGCCCCTTCCGGCACGGGCAGAAGCACCTGCGCCTCCTGCGGG
>JAEUIX010000021.1 GCA_016794945.1 Phycisphaerae bacterium | reverse complement strand
CCAGATCTCCTCCGCCCTGGGCACCAGCACCCCGGACTTCACCATCTCCACCCGCAGCGGCGAGTCCTTCTCGATCGACATCGGCGCCATCTACGACAACGACGGGGCCCTCCAGTCGCCCCCCGTCACCGACCTCGCGGGCGTCATCCAGCGCATCAACGCCCAGACCGCCGGCAAGGTCACCGCCGCCATCAACCCCGCGGGCACCGGCCTGCGTCTCACCGACAACACCGCGGGCGGCGCCACGTTTTCCGTCGCCGACATCGCCGACCGGTCCACCGCCGCCGACCTCGGCATCGCCGGCGACGGCTCCCCGGCAGGAATCCTCGACGGCCGAAGGCTCATCGCGGGCCTCAACTCCGTCCTCGCCCGGAACCTCCGCGGCGGCAACGGCATCGAGCCCGGCCTCTTCGAGATCGTCGCCCGCGACGGCTCCTACCACGCCTTCGCCGCCAACTTCTCCGGTTCCGTCACCGACTTCATCAACTCCGTCTCCACCGCCACCGGCGGGAAGATCACCCTCGCGCTCAACGCCAGCGGCACCGGCTTCGACCTCACCGACAACACCAACGGCTCCGGGCCCCTCACCGTCGCGGGCACCGCCGCTTCAGACCTCGGCCTGGCCGTCTCCGCAGCCGCCGTCTCCTCTGTCCGGGGCGGGCGCGCCCAGATGAAGTACATCGGCCTGGCCACGCGCGTCGCCGACCTCAACAACGGCCGAGGCATCGGCACCGGCCGCTTCGAGATCACCAACTCCTACGGCGAACGCCGCGTCATCGACATCGGCACCGACACCGCCACCATCGACGACCTCGTCCGCGAGATCAACTCGGGCGGCCCGGGCTACGCCGCCCGCATCAACAACAACGGGGACGGCATCATCATCGAGGAAGTGGTCCGCAACGGCGTCCCCGGCGGGAACAAGATCGCCATCCGCGACCTCACCGGCACCGTCGCCAAGTCCCTCAATCTCGTCGGCACCGCCTCCGGCACCGGCGCGTCCAACTTCCTCGACGGTTCCTACGAACGCACCGTCGCCCTCGCAGTCGGCGACACCCTCACCCAGGTCGCCGAAAAGATCAACCAGGCCGGCGTCTATGCGGCCGCGAGCGTCGTCAACGACGGTTCCCCCTCGCGCCACGTCCGCCTCACGCTCACAGGGCGCGACGTCGGCGAAGGCGGTCGATTCACCATCGACGCCGCCGGCGCCGACCTCGGCCTCACCACGCTCTCCGCCGGCAACAACTCACGAGTCTTCTTCGGCGCCGCCGACCCCGCCAGCGCCATCCTTTTCAGCACCAGCGGCAACTCCGTCACCGGCGTCCTCTCCAACGTCACCATCGACCTCAAGAGCCCGCGCTCCGAGCCGGTCACCCTCACCGTCACGCGCGACAACCAGGCCGTCGAGGACGCCGTCAGCGAGTTCGTCGCCGCCTTCAACCAGGTCATCAGCCGGATCGACGCGCAGTCCACCTTCGACGCCGACGCCAACAAGCGCGGCACCCTTCTCGGCGATTCCACCACGCAGTCCCTCCGCTCCGTGCTGCTCTCCACGGTCCAGGGCCCGCCCCTGGGCGTTTCCGGCCGCTACCAGTCGCTCACCCAGGTCGGCGTCACCGTCGGCCGCAACGGCCAGCTCCAGGTCGACTCCGACAAGCTCCGCGCCGCCATCGCCAACGACCCCCAGGCCGTCAAGGACCTCTTCGTCGCCAAGGCCCAGGTCCCCGCCACCGCCGGCCAACCGGTCATCGGCCCCGACGGTCAACCCATTCCCGGCGTCACGCTCGTCGGCGGCTCGTCCGCTCAGCAGGCCGCCTTCACTTCCCTGGGGATCATGGAGCGCATCGGCCAGCTCACCGACCAGTACATCAACACCACCACCGGCACCCTCACCCGCCGGTCCCGCTCGCTCGACACCCAGATCAAGAGCCAGAACGACCTGATCGCCTCGCTCGACAAGAAGCTCGAGAGCCGTCGCGCCATCCTCGAACGCCAGTTCGTCCGCATGGAGCAGGCCATCGGTCAGCTCCAGGGTCAGCAGGGCGCCCTCGGCAGCATCCGCTCCATCACCCGCTGAACCCGGTAACGCCACCCCGCCGCGGGACCGATAGTTGATCCAACCATGGCCACCCCCAGCCCGACGAATCAGTACCTCGCCACACGCGTCCTGACGGCGCGCCCCGAGGAACTTCGCATGATGCTCCTCGACGGCGCCCTCAAGTTCGCCCGTCAGGGCCGCGAAGGACTCGTCGCCCGGAACTACGAATCCTGCTTCAACGGCTTTTCCCGCTGCCGCGACATCCTGTTCGAGCTGCTCAGCACCATGAAGCCCGCCCCCAACCCCGAGCTCGTGCAGCGACTCGGGGCACTTTACGGCTACATGATCTCCCGTCTGCTCCAGGCCAGCACCGAGCGCGACCTGGCCAAGGCCGACGAGGTCATCGGCCTCATCGAGTACGAGTGCGAGACCTGGCGGCTGGTCATGGACAAGCACGCTCAGGAGCAGCGAGCCGCCGCTTCCGCCGCCGCGCAGGCCGCCGACGCGGCTCGCACCCCCGCGTCCCCCCTGCCCGCGCCGGTCGCCCCGGGCGACCCCGTCGCGCCATCGTTCTCGTTCCAGGGCTGACCGTTCCCGTCCGTCAACGGCCGTCCGAATGCGCCGAGGCTTCCAGCGACGCCTCGCCGATCTGCGCCGCCAGGTTCTCCAGCACCGACACGAACGCCACGTTGCTGTCCAGCTGCCCCTCCGCTTCGTTCACGAGGTCGATCACTCGCACCGCCTGCCTCGCCGCCGCCGGCGTCGCCGCAGCGCCCAGCCGCCGGCGAGCCCGCTCTATCACCAGCCCCAGCATCACCCCCGCCCAATGCCGGTTCGCCGTGTCCTTCGATGCGAACTTGCTCGCCGCGGCCTGCGCCGCCGCACGCTCCTCCACCAGCTTGCCCATCGCCGCGCCCAACCCCGGCGCTGCGCCCCCCGGCCGGTCCAAGTTCTGCAGCATCGGCTCGATCACCTTCTGCCACTCGAACAGCCGGTTCCGCACGCCGGACAGGAACCTCCCCGGCGAACCCGCCGCGTGCAGCAGCAGCCAGTCCCGTTCCGGCCCCGGTCCCGGCGCCTCGGGCGTCGCTTCCAGCCAGGCCTGCATCGCCCGCGCCTCGAGCGCGGTGAACCCCACCCTCTGGCACCGGCTCCGCACCGTCGGCAACAGCGCGTGCTCGTCGGCCGTCACGAGAATCACCACCGTCCCCGCCGGCGGCTCCTCCAGCGTCTTGAGCATCGCGTCCTGCGACCCCGGCGCCAGCAGCTCCGCCTCGTCGACGATGAACACCTTCCGCGCCGACCCGCCGCCTTCCATCACCGGCGCCAGCCCCGCCGGCTCCACCAGGAACTCCCGGACGATCTCGATCCCGATCGAAGTCTGTTTCGTCCGGCGCGTCCGGTCGTCGCTGCTGACCGACGCCAGCTCCTTGTTCACGATGTGCAAGTCCGGGTGCCGCCCCGCCGCCAGCAGTTCCCGCACCCGCTCCGCCTCGCTCCCCGTCCCCGCCGGCGTCAGCAGCTCCGCCGCGAACGCCCGCGCCGCAAGAAACTTGCCCACTCCAGGCGGACCGTGAAACACCCATGCGTGGTGCACCCGCCCGGACGCCCTCGCCTCCCGCAGAAGTCCCACGGCCCGAGCCTGCCCCAGCACCTCGGCCAGCGACACCGGCGGCGGCGCGTGCTCCACCGTCACCGCCTTGACCGTCTCGGCCTGCTTCCGCGATCTTCCCGGCGCCCGCGCCATGCGTCCCTCCGCCTCACACGTGCCGCAGCTTGTTCAGCCCGTTGAACGCCGCCACCTTGTAGCACTCCGCCAGCGTCGGGTAGTTGAACACCGCGTTGACGAAGTACTCCGCGGTCCCCTTGAACGCCATCACCGCCTGCGCGATGTGGATCAGTTCCGTCGCGTTGGTCCCGATGCAGTGCGCCCCCAGGATCGCGTGCGAGTCCTGGTGTATCAGGAGCTTGAGCATCCCGATCTCGTCGTTCAGCAACTGCCCGCGAGCGATTTCCTTGTACTGCGCGATCCCCGCCTCGTACGGCACCCCTTCGGCCGTCAGCTTCTCCTCCGTCCACCCCACCGTCGAGATCTCCGGGATCGAGTAGATCCCGTACGGGATCAGCTCCGGCAGCGTCTCCGTCGCGGTGTCGAACATGTGGCACGCCGCCGACCGCCCCTGCTCCATCGACGTGCTCGCCAGCGCAGGAAACCCGATCACGTCCCCCACCGCGTAGATGTGCGGCACGTCCGTCTGGTAGTTCCTGTTGACCTTGATCCGACCGCGGTTGTCCGCGCTCAGCCCCGCCGCTCCGAGGTTCAGCCCCCCGGTCGCCCCTTGCCGCCCGATGCAGTACATCAGGCAGTCCGCCATCAGGCTCTTGCCGCTCTCCAGCGTCGCCTCGGCCATGATCCCGTCGCCCGACCGCGCACCCTTCGGCGCCTCCACCGGCCGGATGCTCACCACCTTCTCGTTCAGCCGCAGCGTGCACCCCGCCTGCCGCAGGTGGTACTGCAGCGCCTCGCAGATCTCCGCGTCGATGAACTCCAGCAGCCGCGGCCGGGCCTCGATGATCGTCACCCGGACCCCCAGCGCCGCCAGCATGCTCGCGTACTCCGTCCCGATCACCCCGCCCCCCACGATGATCATCGTCCGCGGCAGGTTCGGCAGGTGCAGCACCTCGTCCGACGTGATCAGCGTCTGCCGGTCGAACGCGATGTTCGCCGGCCGCGCGGGCGTCGTTCCCACCGCCACCAGGATCTTCTCCGCCGTCACCCGCTCCACGCCGCGCGGCCCGTCGGCCTGCACCGTCGTCGCGTCCAGAAAACTCCCGTGCCCCCGGATCACCTCCACCCCGTTGGCCGCCAGTTGCTTGCGCACCAGTTCCGCCTCGGCCCGGATCACCCGCTGGCACGCCGCCGTCAGCACCTCCAGCCGCTTCTCCCGCGCCACCAGCTGATCGCTCACCCCCGGCAGAATGTGCCCCGCCCCCGTCACCGCCAGCACCGCCTCCCGAAGCGCCTTGCTCGGGATCGTCCCCGTGTGGATCGCCACCCCGCCCACGAAGTCCATTTTCTCAATGACGACCACGTCCTTGCCCAGCTTGGAGGCCTGAATCGCCGCCTTCTGCCCCCCCGGCCCGGAACCGATCACGCACAAATCGCAATGCCGCATGACGCCCAGCGTAGCGACGCCCCGCCCGCCCCGACAAATCCCCGACGGCCCACGCTCCGCACTTCCAAGCCAAGCCCGCCATTTCCCGCGAACTCGGTGCCGGCGGTCGCCGCGCAGCGACACCGGCGGACTCCGGCCGCCAACATCACGGCATCTCGAACGGGCGCAGGAACGAGCGCAAGACAGGCTTCCCCACCCACCCCCACGCTCCGCGCTGCGGTCTCGTCACTCCCACTCGATGGTCGCGGGCGGTTTGCTG
>JAEUIX010000013.1 GCA_016794945.1 Phycisphaerae bacterium | reverse complement strand
TCGGCCTCAAGCCAGCCGCGCGGATCGTCCTCAACTCCGCCTTCCTGCACGAGCTCACCGACGCCGGCCTGACCAGCGCCATCCTCCACTTCTCCAAGATCCTCCCGCGCAACAAGATCCCCCAGGACCAGTGGAACGCCGCGCTCGACCTCATCTACGACCGCCGGCGCGACGGCTTCGACCCCCTGGCCGCCTTCATCGCCCTGTTCAAGGACGAATCCGCCCCCGCCGCGGCCAAGGCCCGGCGTGCCGAGCAGTCGATCGAGGACCGCCTGCGCTCCCACATCATCGACGGCGAGAAGGAAGGCCTCGACGCCGCGCTCACCGAGGCCATGGCCCGCTACGCGCCGCTGGAGATCATCAACGACCACCTGCTCGCGGGCATGAAGGTCGTCGGCGACCTCTTCGGCTCCGGCCAGATGCAGCTGCCGTTCGTCCTCCAGAGCGCCGAGGTCATGAAGATGGCCGTCGCGTTCCTCCAGCCGCACATGGAGCGCGTCCAGGGCGCCACCAAGGGCACCATCGTCCTGGCCACCGTCAAGGGCGACGTGCACGACATCGGCAAGAACCTCGTCGACATCATCCTCACCAATAACGGCTACACCGTCCGCAACATCGGCATCAAGCAGCCCATCTCCGAGATCGTCAAGGCCTGGCGCGAGAGCAAGGCCGACGCCATCGGCATGTCCGGCCTGCTGGTCAAGAGCGTCACCGTCATGGAGGAGAACCTCCACGAGCTCAACGCCCTGGGCGTCACCGCCCCCGTGCTGCTCGGCGGCGCAGCGCTCACGCGCCACTACTGCGAGAGCCACCTCCGCTCCATCTACCGCGGCCCCACCTTCTACGGCAAGGACGCCTTCGAGGGCCTGCGCACCATGGACCACATCATGGCCGGCGACACCGCCGCCCTCGCCGCCGAGATCGACGAACGCCTCGGCAAGCGCTCCGCCGCCGAAGAGGTCATCGCCCGCTCCCGCGCCGACCAGGCCCGGCGCGCCGAAGCCTTCGAGGCCGCCAAGGCCGCCGGCGGCCCCGCCGCCGCCGTCGCCGAGCACCAGCGCTCCGACGTCCAGCCCCTGGCCTCGCCCCCCGCACCGCCCTTCCTGGGCGCCCGCGTCGTCACCGGCATCGACCTCGACGACCTCTACCCCTTCGTGAACAAGGTCGCCCTGTTCCGCGGCCAGTGGCAGTTCAAGAAAGGCGCCCTCAGCGACGAGGCCTTCGAGGCCCAGCTCCAGGACACCGTCGAGCCCATCTTCGCCCGCCTGCGCGAGCAGTGCCGGCGCGAGGCCATCCTCCGACCCGCCGTCGTCTACGGCTGGTTCGAATGCAACAGCGACGGCAACGACCTGGTCGTCTACGACCCCGGCGCGCCCGGCGCCCGGCGCGAGATCGAGCGCTTCACCTTCCCGCGCCAGCCCGGCCGCCAGCGCCTGTGCATCAGCGACTACTTCCTGCCCGCCTCCTCGGGCCGGCCCGACGTCCTGGGCATGCACTGCGTCACCATGGGCCGCGCCGCCAGCGAGGCCGCCCAGGCCCTCTTCGCCGCCAACAACTACACCGAGTACCTCTACCTCCACGGCATGGGCGTCGAGTGCGCCGAGGCCCTGGCCGAGTTCTGGCACAAGCGCATGCGCCAGGAACTCGGCATCGCCGCCGACGACGCCCCACGCATCCGCGACCTGTTCACCCAGCACTACCGCGGCAGCCGCTACTCCTTCGGCTACCCCGCCTGCCCCGACATGAGCGACCAGGAAAAGCTCTTCCGCCTTCTCGACCCCGCCCGCATCGGCTGCGAACTCACCGACAACTGGCAGATCGTCCCCGAGCAGAGCACCAGCGCGATCATCGTCCACCACCCCGCCGCCAAGTACTTCGCCGTCTGAGCCGCGCGCGCCCCCGCCCGCGCCCGCCGCCAGGCCGCGGCACGCTCACTCCGGCCAGTGCTCCCGCGCCAGCACCGCGTCCACCAGCTTGCCCGACGCCTTGCGCGGCGCCGGCACGCGCTCCGGCCCGTCCACCTCCGGCGTGCGGTTCATCAGCATGTACACCCCGCCCAGCAGCAGCGGGATCCCGAAGCCCCCGATCACCGCCTGCGTCGCCCCCGCCGGCGACAGCAGCTCCTGCCGCTTGATCACCTCGCCCACCAGCCCGGCGATCAGCACCCCCAGCGCCGTCGCCCCGAACCCCGCCACCGTCACCAGCGACAGCACCCGCCCGCGCATGTGGTCCGGCGCCAGCACCTGCAGCGCCGCCCAGCTCTGGTTGAACGCCCAGATCCAGAAGAACCCGCAGATCAGCATCGCTCCGTACCCCATCCACAGCGTCGTCGTCGCGGCGAACAGGCTGATCGCCAGCCCCAGGGCGCTGACGGCGACGGGGATGAAGTGGTGCCTCGGGTACCACGGCGGGATGTACCCCAGCGCCACCCCGCCGATCACCGCCCCGATCCCCTGCACCGCCAGCAGCGTCCCCGCCGCCGGCTCGGCGGCCCGCGGCTCCAGCCCGTACACGTCGATCACGAACATCGACAGCAGCCGCACCAGCGGCGCCGCCAGCAGGCTGATGTACACCTGCGCCAGGAACACCGCCCGCGGCCCGCGCTCGTGCCGCAGGAACCGCCACGCCGCACCCACCTGCTGCCACACGCTCGCCCCGTCCCGCGCCGGCGCCGGCGCGTCCGGCGTGCTCGCCACCACCCCCGCCACGATCAGGAAACTCACCGCGTTGAACGCCAGCAGCGGCCACGCCGCCACCGTCGCCAGCAGCAGCCCCGCCAGCGCCGGCCCCAGCACCCGCGCCATGTTGAACTGGATCCCGTTCAACGCGATCGCGCGCGACAGCTCCGCCCGCGGCACCAGGCGGGGCGTCAGCGTCTGCCACGCCGGGAAGTTGAACGCCATCACGCACCCGTTCAACGCCCCCAGGGCGAACAGCCAGTGCACCGCCGTCCGCTTGCTCTCGAAGTCCCACGCCGCCACCAGCGCCACCCCCGCCGCCACCACCGCCGCCAGCACCTGCGTCACCACCAGCAGCGTCCGCCGGTTGAACCGGTCCGCCGCCAGCCCACCCAGGATCCCCAGCAGGAAGATCGGCAGGCTCTGCAGCGCGCCCAGGATCCCCTGGTCGTCCAGCCGCCCCGTCGTCTGCGCCACGAACATCTGGATCGTGAACAGCTCCATCCACGTGCCCACGTTCGACACGAACTGCGCGACCAGCACCCGCCGGAAATACCGGTGCGCGAACGCCTGCCGGAACGTCACGTGCTGGTGCATCGGCCGCTGCGGCGCCGCCACGCCCGCCGCGGCCGCCACCGATTCCGCCGTCGGGGCATCGGCCCGCGGCTCCGCCGGCGGCTGCCCCGGCGAGATCATGTCGCCCGCCGAGCCCGGCGGCAGCGACGCCACCTCCGCCCCGTCGCTGGCGCCCCCGTCCTGCCCCGGCCCGTCCGGACTTGCGCCGCCAGCCCCCGCGCCGCCAGCCGCCGGCGCACCCGCCTCCGCTTCGGAGTCGGGCCTGAGACTGCTGGCGGGCGATGACACGATGCACTCCGTGGCTTGCGAATCCCTCAGCCCCGCGGCCAATGACGCCGCCCGTGCCATGCTAGGCCCCGCTCCCCAGATGCGCTCGCCGCCCCTTCCCGGCACCCGCCGCCGGCAATCTCTCCCCGCGTGCCGCCCCGCCGGCGCCCGCTGCGAGCCGCGCCTCCTGCGAGCATTGCCCCTCGCGCCGAGCGCCCGCGAGCCGCGCCCCGACGAGCCGCGAGCGTCAGCGAGCGGGAAGTTGTTGCGCCCGATTCCCC
>JAEUIX010000012.1 GCA_016794945.1 Phycisphaerae bacterium | reverse complement strand
CAGTACGCCCAGCCCCGGGTGCTGCAGGCGCTCATCAGCGCGCTGGGCGACGACGACCTGCTCGTGACGTGGGCCACCGTTTCATCCCTGCGAACGCTCACGGGCCAGAACTTCGGCGAAGACCAGGCCGCATGGACCACCTGGGCCAAGAACAACAGCGAACCGTTCGCCGGACGCACCGCGTACGTCTACCCCGTGTTCAACCGCGACAAGATCTGGTGGGAGTACATCCCCCTCTGGCCGCCGCCGCCCAACGAGGTCGCCGGCCAGCCCGCCGGCGCGGGCCAGGGCGGCTGACCCCCTCCCCGCCGCGCGGCACGCCCGGAAAATGAAACGGGCCCGGCGATGTGCGCCGGGCCCGCGGAGTTGCGGAACGTTCCTTCTCGCTCACTTGCTGAGCAACTGCTCCAGCGTCGGCTGCGACTCGTCGCTGGCCGCGGCCTCGGCGGCCCGCGCCGCCGCCACCGCCTCCTGCGCTGCGCGGTTGCCCAGGAAGTTGGCCTCCAGTTCCAGGCGGATCTTCTCCATGGCCTTGTTCTGGATCTGGCGCACGCGCTCCTTCGTCACGCCGATGATCTGGCCCACCTGCTCCAGGGTCATGGGCTTGTCCGTCTCGCCCGCCTCGAGCCCGAAGCGGTGCTCGATCACGACGCGCTCCACGTCGGTCAGCGCGGCGCGGTTGTTCATCACGATCCGCTTGACCTCCTCGGCCGCGTCCTTCTCGAAGCTCGTCCGCTTGGTCTCCAGGAAGTTCGACTTCTCCAGCTTGGGGTCGAAGTCCGTCGGGAACCGCTGGCGGTACTTGCTCAGCTTCATGCCCTGGCGGCTGAAGGCCTTGAGGATCGCGCGGCAGGCGTAGGTGCTGAACTTGTACCCGCGCCCGGCGTCGAATTTATCGACGGCGCGGAGCAGGGCCATGTTGCCCTCGCTGACCAGGTCCGCGAAGTCCACCTCGCTCATGCGGGTGCGCTTGGCCATGGCCAGCACCAGCGCGAGGTTCGTGTTGGCGATCTGCTGGCGGATCAGGTCGCCCCGCCGGTACCAGCGCAGGATCTCCTCGGCCTGCACGGCCGTGGGCTTGCGGCTGGAGGTCTTCCAGATTTCCTGCTGGTGCTTCCAGATGCGGTATCGCGCGTAGTTGTACTGATGGAACAGCACCTTCTCCTGCGCGCCAGTCAGGATCACCTGCTGCGTCGTCTTGATCGTGCGCGTGCGGCCCGACAGATCGTCCATCACCGGGTGGTACCAGGTGGTGTCCGGCTTGGGGATCTCCGGCGCCTCGTCGTAGATCTTCTTCTCCGCGTCCTTCTCGTAGAAGGCCGGGCTGTCGATGAAGTCCTGCTCCTCGCTGAGGATCAGCGCAAGCAACTTCTCATCGTCCGGGCTGAGCGCGCGCTTGGCCGCCTTCTTCGCCGCCGCCTTGCCCGCAGCGGGCTTGGCCTCGGTGAAGGCGACGCGACCGCGCCTGCGGTGCTGCTCCATCGGGCTGGGGCTGCTGGTGGGCATAAGAGGGGTTCGCTGCATGGAAGGTACCGCTTTCTCTTCAGTTTGGAACCGAAACTCAGGTTTCCCACACCCGTCCGGAACTTTCTCGGCCGCGGGCCTCCATCGGGCCGGCTTCCCTTCAAACCTGATCGGTGCTCGTTCGGTCGTTCGTCGCCTGCCAATACTCGCCATCGCCGGACACCTCGTGCGTCCGGAACCAACTGCTGCTCGCTCAACCTGCCGAGGGAAGGGCTCAGTGTCGCGATCGAGCCGTTCCCTTTCAAGCCTCTTCTCAGCCGGGACGTCCTGTGGAGAGTCTCACCAATTCCAGGGTTATCCGGACGTCCATCCGCGTGCTCACACTGCTTGTACGCCGGACACGGCCCGACGTTTCGAATCCACCCCTCTAGACGATCGCTTTTTTCTGCCTGTGAGGCGGGCCGCACAAGGCACGCTGTCCGCTCCGTCCTAGAAACTCAACCCCGGCGCCGCCGTGCGACGTACCATCCGCCGCTCGGGGCGAACACCATACAACCTCTTCGCTTTCCAGCCACGCCTCGAGCCTCATTCTCGCGAATTCACCCAAACAGGGGATCGCTCAGCCTCGACAGGAGCCACTCATGCCCTTCACGCTGCCCACCCTCCCGTACGCCTACGAAGCGCTCCAGCCCCACATCGACGCCAGAACGATGGAGATCCATCTCACCAAGCACCACGCGGCCTACGTCACCAACGCCAACAAGGCGCTCGAGGGCACGGCTTGGGAGAACACGCCCGCCGAGCAGATCATCGCCAACCTCAAGGACATCCCGGAAGACAAGCGCGCCGTCGTCCGCAACAACGCCGGCGGCCACGTCAACCACTCCATGTTCTGGCAGTTGCTCGCCCCGGCGGGCAAGGGCGGCGGCGGTACGCCCGCCGGCGACCTCGCCGACGCCATCAACGCATTCTTCGGGTCGTTCGACACCTTCAAGGGCCAGTTCACCGACGCCGCGATCAAGCGCTTCGGCTCCGGCTGGGCCTGGCTCTGCACCAAGGGGGCCGGCAAACTCACGATCTGCTCAACCGCGAACCAGGACAACCCCCTCATGGGCGATGCCGTCGCCGGCTGCGGCGGAACGCCCATCCTGGGCCTCGACGTCTGGGAGCACGCCTACTACCTCAACTACCAGAACCGTCGCCCCGACTACGTCGCGGCGTTCTGGAACGTCGTCAACTGGCCCGAGGTCGCCCGTCGTCTCAAGGCAGCCAAGTGACCCAGCCCGGCGCACACATTGCCGACCAGCGTTCGGCCGCCCGAGCCCGGCTCCGTTCGCGCATCATCGTCACCGCCGTTCTGATCGCCCCGATCATCGTCGCCGCGATCCTCTGGAACCTCATGCCCCGCCAGGGCTCCCGCGGCATGGGCACGCCGCCGCCACCCAATATCCCCGAGCGCGCCGGCAAGGGCGGCGAAGCCGTCCTCAACCGCGAGCCGCCGACGGCGCGCCCCGGCACGGCCCCGTGACCAGCCGGTGCGGTCGCCCCGCATCCCGCGATGGTCCCGCCCCGTATCGACGTTCATGAGGCTCCCAGTCTCGCGGGTGTACCGGGCCTTCCCCGAACTCGACCGCTTCAGCGATGAGTTGTGCGAGACCTACGTGCGCCGCATCACCCAGCGCCACGCCGGCGCGTGGTCAGCGTTGAACATGCTGGCCTTGGGTCTGGCGATGGCTTCCACCATGGTCTTGATGGTGGCCGATCGGAGCCTCAGCAGGGGCCTGGCCCTGGTGCCGCACGATGGGCTGCTCCCGATCCTGGCCCTGGCGGCCCCCACCCTCGGCGGCGTCGCCGGCCTGCTGATCCGCGACCGCTGGCTGCGGACGCGCCTGCGACGGGCGCTGGGCGACACCAACTGCGACGGCTGCAGCTACAGCCTCCTGGGCCTTCCCCCGGCCGACGGCTTCATCTGCTGCCCCGAGTGCGGCCGGCGCATGCGCCCCTCGGAACGTGGCCTGACCTTCGCGGACTTTCTGTCCGCCGCCCCCGGCGGCGCGACGACAACCCGGTAGACTGCCCCCATGCCGGGGCAGGGTGAATCCAGCACCGCGCCGAGCGCCGCGAACGGGGCGATCACGCCGCGATGCCCGCGCTGCGGCTACGACCAGTCGGGGGCCGTGGCGACGTGGACCGACGCCTGCCCGCTCAAGGCGACCTGCCCCGAGTGCGGCTGGGAGTTCGCCGTCTGCGATGCGATGAACCCGCGGCGCACCGACCTGCCGTGGCTCCACGAGCACACGCCCGGGCGGGGGCTCGGCGTCGGGCGGGCCCTCCGGACGCTGGTGCGAGCCCTGTTCCCCTGGTGGTACTGGACGTGCGTCGGGCTGGCCTGCCGCGTGTCGGTCGTGCGCCTTGTGCTCTGGGCCCTGCTGCTGTTCGGCGGCGTGCACGCCGCGGGCGCCGCGGTCCGGACCTATCACAACCTGACCTGGGTCTCGTCGCTCAAGGTCAACGTGTCGCCCGAGTTCGTATGGACCGGCATCGTCAACGCCTGGCTGACGCCGTTCGCCCGCGCCCAGTGGAACGGCCCGTGGAACTGGAGTATCACGCCAACCTTGGGCTTCTGGGGCTGGCAGGCGCTCGCGGCGGTCGCGCCCCTGCCGCTGGTGCCCGTCATGCTCCTTCTGCTGGGGTCCAGCCGCGCCGTCACCCGCGTGCGCTTCGGCCACATCGCCCGCGCCGCGGTGATGCAGCTGACGGTCTTCATCGTGCCCGCGACGCTCTTTGCGCTCACGGCGCTCGAGCAATCCCCCACGGCGCTGGCCGCCTACTACCAGCCCTTCAGCGACCTGCTGCGCCAGTGGGGCGGGTTCGTCATGGCCGGCTGCGGGCTGTGGTGGATGGCCTTCTGGTACTTCGCCATCGTCCGCGGGTACCGGCTGCCCCGGGGCCGGCTCATCTGGGCGCTGCTCATGGTCGCGTCGGCCCTGCTGGGCGCGATCGCGGCGACGTTGGACCAGCGCTTCGGCCTGTTGCTGCAGTGAGCCGCACGCCCCGTCTGCCCGGTACGATCCGCCCATGGCACACGACGCGTTGAGCGACGGGCTGATCGACCTGCTCCGCCGGAACGACCCGGCCATGGCCGCGCTGATGGAGAAGGAGCGCCAGCGCCAGGAGACCACCATCGAGCTCATCGCCAGCGAGAACCACGTCTCGCCCGCGGTGATGCACACGATGGGCTCGTGGCTCACCAACAAGTACGCCGAGGGCTACCCCGGCGCCCGCTACTACGGCGGCTGCGAGTTCCACGACCAGATCGAGGACCTCGCCCGCGAGCGCGCCAAGAAGCTCTTCGGCTGCCGGTTCGCCAACGTGCAGCCCCACTCCGGCGCGCAGGCCAACATGGCCGTGTTCATGGCCGTGCTCAAGGCCGGTGAGACGTTCTGCTCCCTGCTGCTCAAGGACGGCGGCCACCTCTCCCACGGCATGTCGCTCAACTTCTCCGGCGTCTACTTCAAGCCGGTCTTCTACCCGCTGCACTACGACCTGGCCCACCCCGAGTCCGAGCGCATCGACTACGACGCCGCCCGCAGGGTCGTCCGCGAGCACCGCCCCAGGGTGCTCATGTGCGGGTACTCCGCGTACCCGCGCACCATCGACTTCGCCCGGTTCCGCTCCATCGCCGACGAGGTCGGCGCCCTGCTCGTCGCCGACATCGCCCACATCGCCGGCCTGTGCGCCTCCGGCGTGCACCCCTCCCCGTTCCCCCACGCCCACATCGTCACCACCACGACCCACAAGACCCTGCGCGGGCCGCGAGGGGGGCTCATCCTCACCAACGACGAGGACCTGGCCAAGAAGATCGACAAGGCCGTCTTCCCCGGCGTCCAGGGCGGGCCGCTCATGCACGTCATCGCCTCCAAGGCCGTCGCCTTCGGCGAGGCTCTGAGACCCGAGTTCCGCGCCTACAGCGAACGCGTCGTCGCCAACGCCCGGGCCCTTGCCGGCGCGCTCATGAAGCGCGGCTTCCGCATCACCACCGGCGGCACCGACAACCACCTCATGCTCGTCGACCTGCGGGCCAAGAACGCCGACCTGACCGGCGCCGACGCCGAGAAGTGGCTCGAGGCCGCCGGCCTCGTCTGCAACAAGAACGGCATCCCCAACGACCCGCGCCCGCCGCGCGTCTGCTCCGGCATCCGCCTGGGCACGCCCGCGGTCACAACCCGCGGCATGGGCCCGGAGCAGATGGAGGCCATCGCCGGCCTGATCGACCGGGTGCTGTCGGGCGGCGGCCAGGCCGACGTGGTGGCCTCCGTGCGCGCCGGCGTGAGGGACCTGTGCGCGCAATTCGCGATGCCCGGGGCCGACGCGCCTGTGGAAGTCTGAGCCGTTTGCCGATAACCACCGAACCGACCGCCCGCGCACCGGATCGCGCGGGCCCTTCCGCCGCACGGCACGGACGCCGCGACATGGGCAAGGCCTCGTCCAGCACCGATCGAGTCATCGCCCAGGCGGGCGTGGTGCCCTACCGGTTCAACGGCCGCGGGCAGTTGCAGGTGCTGCTGATCACCAACCGCGCCGGTCAGTGGATCGTGCCCAAGGGCATGATCGACGACGGCGCCACCGCCGAGCAGGCGGCGCTCATCGAAGCCCTTGAAGAAGCCGGCGCCGTCGGCCACCGGGTGGAAGAGGAACTCGGTTCGTACGAGTACGCCAAGTGGGGCCGGGTCTGCCGGGTGCGGCTGTATTCGATGCGGGTGGACCGGCTGCTGGACAAGTGGCTGGAACGTTCCAGCCGCCGCCGGGAGTGGTTCGCGATCGACGAGGCGGCCGCCCGAGTCGAGGCGCCCGGGCTCCGCTCGGTGCTGGAATCGTTCGCGCGGCGCCTGGCCAACGCGGCTTGATTCGGTATGCTCCCGGAACAGGGAGCGCCACATGCCCCGCACCGCCGACGCGCCGACGCCCCGCCGTTCCACGGCCCGGGCCCGCACCAGGACCCCCGCCGAGCCAACGAAAAGTCCAAGGCCTGCGACCCGGCTCACGACGCGGCGCGCCGCGGCCAATCCATACTCGGTCCACCCGGGCGTGGCAATGGTGCAGAAGTGGATCGCCGACCTGCCGGCCAAGACCGGGCGCGATCTGAATGAATGGATGGCGTTCATCCGGACCGAAGGGCCCCGCACGGAGAAGGCTTGCCGCGCCTGGCTGAAGGAAGAGCACGGCATCGGCACCAACACCGCCTGGTGGCTCACCGAACGGGCCTTCGGCAACGCGATGGGCATGGCCGAGGACACGCCCGAGGGGTACCTGCGGCTGGCGCCCGGCTACGTGGCCGAGCAGTACTCGGGGGCCAGAGCGGAGTTGCGCCCGCTGTACGACCGGCTGCTGAAGCTGGCGCTCTCCCTGGGCAAGGACGTGCGCGCCTGTCCGTGCAAGACCATCGTGCCGCTCTACCGGCGGCACGTCTTTGCGCAGCTGAAACCCGCCACGAACACCCGCCTGGACCTGGGCCTGTGCCTGGCGCCCCTGTCCGAGTCGAAGATCCCCAAGGGACGCATCGTCGCCACCGGCGGGCGCGAGAAGAAGGACCGCATCACCCACCGCATCGGCATCGGCGCACCGGACGACATCGACGACTTCGTCGCCAGATGGCTGCGCACCGCCTACGAACGCGACGCGGAAGCCTGAGTACGGCCGGGTTCACTCATCGTCCCGCGGCGTGCCTTCCTTACGGATCACCGGCATGCGCGTGAGCACCTTGTCGATCAGGCCGTACTCGAGCATCTCCTGCTCGTCGAGCCACTTGTTGCGGTCGCAGTCGGCCTGGATCTTCTCCACCGGCTGGCCGGTCACGTCCGCGTAGAGCCTGTACAGCCGGTCGCGGATGCGCAGCATCTCCCTCGCCTCGATCTCCAGGTCCGTCGCCTGCCCCTCCATCACGCCGCCGATCAGCGGCTGGTGCATGAGGTTCCGTGCGTTCGGCAGGCTGAACCGCTTGCCCTTGGTGCCGCAGGCGGCGATCACCGAGCCCATGCTGGCGGCCTGGCCGATGATGTACGTCGCGACGTCGCACTGCAGGAACCGCATGGTGTCGATGATGCCCAGCCCCGCCGACACCGAGCCGCCCGGCGAGTTCACGTACACGTGAACGTCGGCCTTGGGGTCCTCGTTGGCCAGGAACAGCAGCTGCGCGATCACCAGCGAGGCCATCTCGTCCTCCACCGGTCCGCCCAGGAAGACGATGCGGTCCTTCAGCAGCCGCGAGTAGATGTCGTACGAGCGCTCGCCGCGCCCGGTCTTCTCAATCACGATGGGTACGAGGTAAGACATGATCGGTTCCGTGTTCCTTCCCCCGCCCGCCCCTGCGCCTTCCGAATTCCGCGTGCCGCCGACGCCCGACGCCTACCGCTTGGGCTCCTGGATCACCTCGTCCACCAGCCCGTAGGCCTTGGCCTCGTCGGCGGTGAAGTACTTGTCGCGCTCGGAGTCCTTGCGCACCTGCTCCTCCGGCTGGCCGGTGTGCTTGGAGATGATCCGGATCAGCTCGTTCTTGCTCTTGATGATCTGCTCGGCCTGGATGCGGATGTCTTCGGCCTGCCCGCCCACCCCGCCGTACGGCTGGTGGATCATCACCTTGGCGTGCGGCAGGATGAACCGCTTGCCCTTGGCCCCGGCGGTCAGCAGCAGCGCCGCCCCGCTGTACGCCCGCCCGATGCAGTACGTGCTCACCGGGCTGTGCAGAAACCGCATGGTGTCGTAGATCGCCAGCGTGTCGTCCACCACGCCGCCCGGAGAGTTGATGTAGAAGTGGATGTCCTGGCCCTTCTTCTGGTTCTCCAGGTACAGCATCTGCATCGTCACCCGGGCCGCCGACCCGGGGGAGATCTCCCCGATCAGGAACACCACCCGGTTCTCGAGCAGCAGTTCGTCGATCGTCATCTCGCGCGTGCGCTGGTAGGCGATGCTCACTCGTGCGTCCTTTCTGCCTGGGCCCGGCCGGCCCGCCGCCGTCTTCGGGGCCGATCGTAGCCGTCGGTCCCCGCGGTTCGGGTCTAGATCGGCAATCCGCGCGCCATCGGTAAGCCGCGTTTCTCAACTCGTAACCGCCGTTGCCGCCTTCGCTCGGCCTGCCGCATTGGCAGAACCCGGCCACGCGCATGATCCGCGCGGCTGTAGACTCCCCGCAAAGGAGCCCGCCATGACCGATCCCATCACACGTCGCCAGGCGATCGCCAGCCTCGCGGGCGGCGCCGCCGCGCTCGCCGTTTCCGGGCATGCCTCGGCGGCACGGTCCGCCGGCGCCATCCCGCAGCCGGCGGCCGGATCGCCCGCGGCCGGCGCGTCCCCGTTGACGCTTCCCGACCTGCCCTACCCCCACGATGCACTCGAACCCTTCATCGACGCCCGCACGATGCAGATCCACCACGGCAAGCACCACAAGGCCTACGTCGACAACGGCAACAAGGCGCTGGCCGATACGCCGCTCCAGGGACAGCCTGTGGAGCGGATCCTCGCCGCGCTCGGCGCCGCCGCGCTTTCCGATGCCGCACGCGCCGCCATCCGCAACAACGTCGGCGGCCACTTCAACCACGCGCTGTTCTGGTCCGTCATGGCCCCCGCCGGCAAGGGCGGCGGCGGCTCGCCTTCCGGGCCGCTGGCCGACGCCGTCGCACAGGCCTTCGGTTCGTTCGACGGCAAGGGCGGATTCAAGGAGCGTTTCGCCGCGGCGGGCACGGGCCGCTTCGGCTCGGGGTGGGCCTGGCTGTGCGTCATGGCGGACCGCTCGCTGGCGATCTGCTCGACGGCCAACCAGGACAGCCCGCTGATGGGCCAGGCTGTCGCGGGCTGCTCGGGCACGCCCGTCCTGGGGCTCGACGTCTGGGAACACGCGTACTACCTCAAGTACCAGAACCTCCGCGCCGACTACATCGCCGCGTGGTGGAACGTCGTCAACTGGACCGCCGTCGCTGACCGCTACACCCGGGCCCTGGCCGCGCCCGGCCGCTGACCCGCCCGACCCGGCCCATCCGCCCCTCCGGGCCGAATAGGCCGAACCCCGCCGCGTTGCCACACCGGCGGCGGTTCCATACCATGCCGATCCCCGCCGTTCGGCGGCCGGCCCTCCGGAGCCATTTTCCAGTGCCCACCGCCGTCGTCAGCGACATCCACGCCAACCTCGCGGCGCTCCAGACGGTGCTGGCCGACATCAAGTCCCGCGGCATCGCCCGCGTTGTCTGCCTGGGCGACATCATCGGCTACGGCCCCGATCCGCTGGCGTGCGTCGACCTCGTCAAGCAGCACTGCGAGTGGTCGCTCATGGGCAACCACGACTTCGGCGTGCTCTACGAGCCGACGAACTTCAACCCCGGCGCCGAGTCCG
>JAEUIX010000009.1 GCA_016794945.1 Phycisphaerae bacterium | reverse complement strand
CCAGCAGGCCCGAGCCGAGCGCATCGCGGCGCTGCGCGCCGCCGTCGAGCGGACCAACCTGAACGGCCGTCCATTGGCCGATGTTCTGCGGCGTCCCGAGTTCACCGCGACGCAGATGCTCGAGGCACTCGGCCCGGCCTGGGCCGGGTTCGACGCCGAGGCGGCCATGACCGTCCACACCGAGTTCTTCTACGCCGTGTACCTCCGCCGCGGGCGTGCCGAGGCCGCCCGCATGGCGGAAGCCGAGCACCGGCGGATCCCGCCGGGGTTCGACTTCGCGTCGGCGACGAGCCTGCGGCCCGAGGCGCGCCAGGCGCTGGAGCGGTTCCGCCCCGCGACCCTGGGACAGGCCGGCCGCCTCGAGGGCGTCACGCCGGCCGACCTGACGCTCCTGGCGGTGCTGGTGTCACGCCACGGTCGCTCCCCCGGCTCGGCCGTACCATCGGGGGCATGAGCGTGGTGCTGGCGTGGGCCGAACAGTCCGGGCGGAGCGCGGTCCTGGACCTGGTCATCCTGCTGGCGGCCGCTGCCGGCGTGGCGATGCTCCTGCGGCGGGCGAGCCTGGCGACGATCCCGTCGTTCCTGATCTGCGGGGCGCTGATCGGGCCGTCGGCGCTGGGCCTGATCGCCAGCGGCGACAACATCCAGTCGATCGGGCAGATCGCGGTGGTGATGCTGATGTTCACCATCGGCCTGCACATGGACATGACCGAGTTCAGCGGCGGCATGGTCCGTGCGGCGCTGGTGGGCGTGGTCTCGACTGCGGCGGCGGTCGCGGCGCTGCTGCCGGTGACGACGGCGTCGGCGGAGCACGGCGTGCCGGCGGGGCTTGCGGTGGCCATCGCGCTGGCGATGTCGTCCACCGCCGTGGTCATGCGCATCGTCACGACCAAGCGCGACAACCACAAGACCCACGGGCGGATCATCTTCGCGACGCTGGTGATCCAGGATCTCATCGCCATCGGCGGGCTGGCGCTCATCCCGGTGCTCGCCGCCTGGGCGGGCGTCAGCGGCCCGGGCGGCGCCGGCGGGCACGGCGAGCACACGCTCCTGCCGGCAGGGTGGCCGACGCTGGCCAAGGCGGCTGTCGCCGTCGTCGGCATCGCGACGCTCATGCTCGTGGCCCACTTCGCCCTGCCGCGCCTGCTCACCGAGGCCAGCCGCGGCACCGGGGAGGAAGTGCCGCTGGTGCTCGCGGCGGCGGCGGCGCTGGGGTGCGCCGTGGTGGCCTCCGGCCTGGGCTTCAGCCCGGAGCTCGGGGCGTTCCTTGCGGGGTTCATCCTGGCGGGCACGCCGTTCAGGTTCCAATTGGCCGGGCAGCTGACGCCGATGCGCGACCTGTTCATGGCCGTCTTCTTCACCGCCGTGGGACTCAAGCTCGACCTGCGCGCCCTGGCCGAGAACTGGCAGACCGTCTCCGTCGGGCTGGTGGCGGTGCTGACGCTCAAGGCCGTGGCGATCGCCGCTACCGCGTGGATGCTCGGGGCCACGGCGCCGGTCGCGGCGGTCGCGGGGCTGGCGCTCTGCCAGGCGGGAGAGTTCACCATCGTGCTGCTCTCCGCCGCGGCGGGCGAAGGGCTGATCGCACCGGCGTCGCTGGCGGCGCTGACGTGCATCGTCGTGCTGTCGCTGACGCTGACGCCCACGCTGTACAGCCTGGGCCACCGCCTGGCGCCGCTGCTCATGCGTATTCCCATGTCGGGCTGGACTCGGAGCAACGCGCTGCGCGAGATGCCGCCGATGCCTGGGGAGATGGCGCGACTGTCGGGCCTGGAGCCCGACCCGCAGCACAACGGCCAGTCGCCTGCGCCCGCGCCGACCTTGGCCCGGTACGTCATCATCGCCGGGTTCGGCGTGGTTGGTCGGGCGCTGGCGGACCGGCTGGAAGTGGCCGGCGTGCCGTTCTGCGTGGTGGACCTGAACCAGAACACCATCGCCACGCAGCGGCGGCTGGGCAGGCGGGCGGTCTACGGCGACGTGACCAACCCCGAGGTGCTGCACTCGGCCGGCATCGAGCAGGCCGACGCCGTGCTCGTGACCATCCCCGATGACGAGGCGACGCTGCGAGCGTGCGCCGTGATCCGCCAGGCGCAGCCCGCGGCGTTCATCGCGGCGCGCACGAGTTTCCTGAGCAAGGCCATGGCCGCCGCGCAGCAGGGCGCCGACCACGTCACGATCGAGGAGGTCGCGACGGCCGAGGCGATGGCCCGGCAGGTGATGGACCGGCTCGCGGCGCGGGCGGGGCCACGCCCTTCGTCGCACCAGTAGCGCGGCCGCGACGCGGGCCGGAGGGTGCCGGGCGCGCACGGGGATTCAGGCGTTGGGCGATTCGCCGAGCGACTTGAGCTCGTCGCGGAGGATCGCCGCCAGCTCGTACTTCTCGGCCTTGACCGCGGCGTCGAGCCGCTTGCGCAGCTCGGCGGTCTGGCTGACGGGGAGCTTCGGGATGATGGCCTCGCGCATGCCGCGGAGCGCCTGCACCTCGCTGGATGCGTCAAAGGCCGATTCCTGCCCGGTCGCGGCGAAGTGCTCGCGCAGGGCCTCGATGCCGTCCTCGATGGCCTGGACCGCGGCCTTGGGCTCGCTGTCCTTGATGGCCTGGCTGGCCAGGGCACGCGCCCGCATCATGGTGATGTAGGCTCGGAAGGGCTCCAGGGCCTGGCGATCGGCTTCGGTCTCCGCGAAGCGTGCGCACAGGTCCAGGACGCGCAGGTTCCGGCCGGTGTCGCGCACCACGCCTTCGAAGTCCTCGAGCACCAAGAGGGCCATGTACCGGTGGTAGAACTGGGCCGCCTCTTCGCGGAGCTCGCGGCAATGCTCCTCCGTGAGCACGAACCCGGAGCCCGAGCCGTGTTCGGCGGTGTGGTCGTCCAGCCGCTGC
>JAEUIX010000266.1 GCA_016794945.1 Phycisphaerae bacterium | reverse complement strand
TTCGTCGCGGCAGACAACCCGTACCATCCGGCCGACGGGCGGTAGGCCGGCGCGGGATCGCACCGCCAGTTCGCCCTCGGCGAACGCCACGAAGTCGTGGCGCGACGCCAGCACGATCGCCGGCTCGGCCGGGCTCATGGTCTGTACGATCACGCGTCCGGGCAGATCGGCCCTGCCGGCGCGCCCCGCGACCTGGCAGACCAGCTGGAACGTGCGCTCGGCGGCTCGGAAGTCCGGGAGGTTCAGCGCCGTGTCGGCGTTGACGATGCCGACCAGGCGGACGTTGGGGAAGTCGAGCCCCTTGGCGATCATCTGCGTGCCGAGCATGACGCGCGCGTGGCCGCCGGCGAAACGGTCGAGCGCGTCAAAGTAGTCGCGCGCGGTGCGCATGGTGTCGCCGTCGACCCGGATGAGCGTCGAGCCGATCCGCAGTCCGTGCGTGTGGATGAACTTGCGCTCCAGTTCCTGCTCGATGCGCTGCGTGCCCAGGCCGAAGGTGTTGACCCGCCCGCCGCACGACGGACACTTGGCGGGTAGCAGCTGCTCGGCAAGGCAATGGTGGCACCGAACGAAGCCTCGAACCCCGCGCGACGCCGACTCGGGGTTGAGGTGGTACACGCTCGTGGCGTCACACTGGTCGCAGCGCATCGTCCAGCCGCACCGCGCGTCGGTGCAGCAGATGTAGTTGGCGTAGCCGCGCCGGTTCAGCAGCAGGATCGCCTGTCCCCCGTCATCCAGAGTGCGGCGCAGCGCCCCCTCGAGCGTCGGCCCGAGCAGGTGCAACTGACGATCCGACTCGCCGCCCGGCTGGTCCGCCCGCCGCCGGCGTTCTTCGGCGAGGTCCACGATGTCGACCGCGGGCAGCGGTGCGTTGGTTGCGCGGCGGGACAGCGTCCACAGGTGGTACTTGGCCGCGGCCTCGCCGTGCGGCCGCGTGTTGATCCACGACTCCAGCGACGGCGTCGCCGAGCCGAGAACCACCGGGCACCCCTCCAGCGACGCCCGCACCACCGCGACGTCGCGCGCGTGATATCGGGGAAGCTGGTCTTGCTTGTACGAGCCGTCGTGCTCCTCGTCCACGATGATCAAGCCCACCCTTGCCAGCGGGGCGAAAACCGCCGATCGGGCGCCCACCACCAGCGAAACCGAGCCGTCGGCGCACGCCCGCCACTGCTGGTGCCGCTGCGCCCCGGTGAGCCCGGAATGCAGCACGGCCACCTTGCCCGGGAACCGTGCCAGGAACCGCTGGCTGGTCTGCGGCGTGAGCGCGATCTCGGGCACCAGAACGATGGCCGTCGCTCCCGGATCGCGATCGAACAGCGCGCCGATGAGCCGCAGGTACACCTCGGTCTTGCCCGACCCCGTCACCCCCCGCAGCACGTGAGCGTTGTACCCGCCCAGGAACGGCGTCAGCCCATCCACCACCGACCGCTGCTCCTCCGTCAGCGTGGGCGGCACGCGCACCTCGGCTGCTGCGCCGCCGTGCGCCAGCGCCCGTGCCTGCACGCCACCGCGCTGGCGCGCCACCAGCAAACCCGCTTCCGCCAGCCGCTTCACCGCGCCGGGCGAGACGCCTTCTACGGCCGCCGCGATGGCACGCGCCGTCGCCGGGAACTCCATCGCCCCCGCCGCGGCCAGCCGCCGCCACGCCGCCCGAGCTCGGGGCGAAAGGCCCGCCAGCCGCTCGCTGCGGGCCGGCTCATCCATCGGCGCCGGCGCGTACTCGACCACGGTGGTGCTGCCGACGGCACGCTTGACCGCCGCGGGCATCATCGTGGAGAACACCATCCCCAGCGGGCACACGTAGTAGGCTGCGATCCACTCCGCGAGGCGCACCAGGTTCGGCGGCAGGGCGGAGCCGGTTCGCGCCAGAACGAACTTCACTTTGGCGGGGTCCAGACCGTCGAGCATTTCACGCCCGCCGATGCGCACCACGATGCCGGCGGCCCGTGCGTTGCCCCTCCCCAGGGGCACCTCCACGCGCTCGCCCACCCGGGGCTCCTCCCCCTCGGCGAGCGCGTAGCT
>JAEUIX010000229.1 GCA_016794945.1 Phycisphaerae bacterium | reverse complement strand
CTCGACGAACGCACCTACTTCGAGATCGTCGACCGTAAGACCGCCAGCCTCATCGCCGCGGCCTGCCGCCTGGGCGCACGCCACGCCGGCGCCGGGCCCGACGCCGCCGAGCGGTTCGAGTCCTTCGGCCGGTCGCTGGGCATCGCCTTTCAGATCCAGGACGACCTGCTCGACCTCACCGGCGACCAGGCCGTCGTCGGCAAGTCGCTCGGCAAGGACCTCGAGAAGGGCAAGCTCACGCTCCCGCTGATCCACCACCTCGCCGCCGCGGGGCCCGAGCGGCGCGGCCGCACGCTGACGCTGCTGGAAGCCACCAGCGGACCGCACCAGCGCGGAGCGGCCGAGGCGTCGCTGGCCCAGGCGCTGGTCGAAACCGGTTCCATCGACCACGCCCGGCGCGCCGCCGAGCGCCTGGTGGCCCAGGCCAAGGCGGCGCTCGAGCCGCTGCCGGAGAGCCCCGCGCGGGCCCTGCTGCTGATGATGGCCGACGCGGTCGTGACCCGCGCGTTCTGACCCCTCGTCGCCGGCGCACCGACGCCGGTTCGTGGTAGTCTGCCGGGGCGCGGCGTTGCCCGTCCGCCGACCCGGAGACACCCATGGAAATGACCCGTCGTCAAGCGATCCGCGCCGGCCTCATGAGCGGGGCCGCCCTCGGCGGGCTGGCGCTCGGCGGGTTGCCCGGCTGCGCTGCGCCCGCGGCGCCCGTCGGCGGCGCGGGCGCGACCGTCGCCGGTCGAACCCGCGTGCTGCGGCTGGCGCACATCACCGACACGCACGTCCAGCCCGAGCGCGGCGCCGCCGAGGGCCTGGCGATGTGCCTGCGGCGCGTGCAGGCCGTCACGCCGCGGGTGGACATGGTCATCACCGGCGGCGATCTGATCATGGACGGCTTCGCCGCCGACGAGGCCCGCACGCGGACGCAGTGGGACATCCTGACCAAGGTCTTCCGCGACGAGTGCGGCCTGCCGGTGCGCCACACGCTTGGGAACCACGACATCTGGGGCTGGAACAAGACCAAGAGCCGGACGACCGGCGGCGAGCCGCGCTGGGGCAAGGCCTGGGCCCTCGAACAGCTCGGCATGCCGCGCGCCTACCACGCCCACCGGTCCGCCGGGTGGAAGATCCTGCACCTCGATTCGATCCGCCCCGACGGCGACGGCTACGCGGCGAGGCTCGACGACGAGCAGCTCGCGTGGCTGGACGCTGAGCTCGCCGCCACGGCGCGCACGACGCACGTGCTGGTCGTCAGCCACGTGCCGATCCTGTCGTTCAGCGCGCTGTTCGACAGCAAGAAGGACGCGCCCCTGCGACTCAACTCCGCACTGATGCACGCCGACGCCCGCGCGCTGCACGAGCGCTTCGTCGCGCACGGCGGCGTGCGCCTGTGCGTCAGCGGCCACATCCACCAGCAGGACGAGGGCGCCGTTCACGGCGTCGCCTACCGCTGCAACGGCGCCGCCTGCGGCAACTGGTGGAAGCCCGGCGGCGACCGCTCCGAGCCCGGCTTCACCGTGATCGACCTCTACAACGACGGCTCGTTCGACAACGTCTACACCCCGTACGGCTGGACCATGCGCACCGCCTGAACGGAGCCACCATGCGACCCCACCGACCCGACCTGCCCAACCTCATCGTCTTCGACCACCCGCTCATCCAGCACAAGCTCACCTACATCCGCGACCGGGCCACCAGCTTCCGTCCGTTCCGCGCTCTGCTCTACCAGATCGCCGGTCTCATGGTCTTCGAGGTCACCCGTTCGTTCCCCACGGCGGAGGTCCGCGTCGCCACCCCGCTGGAGGAAACCACCGGCCGCCGCCTGGCCGGCACCATCACCGTCGTGCCCGTGCTCCGCTCAGGCCTGGGCATGGCCGAGGGCATCCTCGAGGTCATGCCCGAGGCCCGCGTCGGCCACCTCGGTCTGGCCCGCGACGAGGAGACGCTCCGGCCCATCGCCTATCTCAAGCGCCTGCCCAAGCACCTCGACGCCGGGCCCGTCATCCTCGTCGACCCCATGCTCGCCACCGGCGGCTCGGCCGTCGCCGCCATCGAGATGCTCCGCGACGCCGGCGCCAAGGACCTGCGCATGATCTGCCTCGTCGCCGCCCCCGAGGGCGTCACACGCCTGCGCGACCAGCACCCCGACGTCATGATCTACGCCGCCGCCCTCGACCGCGGCCTGACCGAGCGCGGGTTCATCATGCCCGGCCTCGGCGACGCCGGCGACCGCATGTACGGCACCACCTGACCCCGGTGCGCCCCAAAAACAATCGCCCCGGCGGGGGTAAGCCCGCCGGGGCGCGAGTGAGTCTGCGGTCTGCTTCCGACCGGCTTCAGCGCCGACGGCGCTGCGCCAGCACCCCGAGGCCCAGCAGGCCGGCCGCGGCCGTGCCCGGCGTCGGGCAGATGGTGTCGATCACCACCTGGAAGATGTACATGTTCTCGGTCTGCGAGTTGTTCTGAATGCGGATGATCTCCCACGCGGGGTTGCCGTCGAACTGCATCCGCAGCGTGTACTCCCACGCGCCGGGCAGAACGGGGCTGGGGCTCGGCGTGAACGTGGGCCCGCCAAAGGGCGGGAAGCCCGGGCTCAGGATGCTGCCGTCGGGACGGAAGCCCACGCCGCTGATCGACGGCGTGGCGCCGGCGTACTTGATCTGCGCCCAAACCTCCTTGATGGTGAACGGGTCCCAGTTGTTGGGGATCAGGAACTCGAGCGCTCCGCCCGGCTGGACGCACCAGCCCGGCAGCGGCGTCGGCGTTCCGGGGATCTGCCAGGTGCCGTACTGCGCCGTGGGCGCGCCGGTCGGGTCCGTGGTCGGGCCCAGGAACTGCGGGAACGGCGCCGCCGGCCACGTGAACGGGTTGTGAGCGCCCGGCATGTTGGGCTGCCCGATGCCCGGTCCGTTGAGGAACTGCCAGCCCTGCGTCGTCGTCAGCGGCAGACCGCGCCACGGCGGGGGATTGCCGTCGCCGGCCTTCGCCACACCGACCGCGCTCAGGACCGCCGCGCCGATCGCCAGAAGGGAAGTGAAACGTGCCATGTACCTCTCCTTTTCGCCCGCCGTGACCTGACGGCGGGCCTCTCTCTCATGCTCCGTCGCGGGCGTCGATCGCACGCTCGTGCCGGAATCTCGTCTCGGCCCGGCACACGCCGGGTCACCGACGAACACGAGAAAGCCGAGCGGGGCCATGACGCCGCGCACGCGCTCACGTGGAGAGGGAAAGTGGCCCGCACGAAAAAGGTCGCTCTCGATCCTCACGATCGGCCGCGCTGTCGCGCCGCCGATAAGTGCATTGAACCACCAAAGGCCCGACAATGCAAGGGGTTTTTCCTCGGGAGCGAAATACTGGGGGAACCCCCGCTTCCCGCCCCGTTCGGGGCAGCGCACCCTCGAAACTGATGCACCCGCAAGGCCCATCCCCCGATTGGATCACCCTCCGCCCGCGATAGCATCGCTCCGTGCGGGTTGCCCTCTTCACCGACACCCTCGGCGACGTCAACGGCGTCTGTCGGTTTTTGCGCACGCTCGCCCATCACGCCCACGCCGGTGGTCGATCGCTGGCCATCCTCACCTCAACCAGGATGGACACGGCCGGCATCCCCGGCGTGCACAACGTCCCGCCGCGCCTGGCCGCGAGCCTGCCGCGCTACCCGCAACTGCAGGTCGCGCTGCCGCCGGTGCGCCGGCTCTGGTCGCTGGTGCGCTCGCTGCGGCCCGAGGCGGTCCACGTCTCGACGCCGGGGCCGATCGGCCTGGTGGGCCGATGGGCGGCGCGCCGGCTCGGCGTGCCGATGCTGGCCACCTACCACACCGATTTCCCCGCCTACGCCGCCCGCCTCTACGGGGCCGACGCCGCCGGCGATGCCGCCCTGGCCGTCGCCCGCTGGTTCTACGCGCCGTTCGACCGCGTGCTCTCCCGGTCCGCGGCGTTTGCCCCGCGACTGCGCGAACTGGGCCTGCCGCCGTCGCGCCTGGGCGTGCTGCCCATCGGCATCGACCTGTCGGCATTCTCCCCGCGTCACGCCGACGAGCGCGTCTGGGCCGCGCTGGGCCTGGCCGATCGTGCCATCGTCCGCGTGCTCTGCTGCGGGCGCGTGAGCGTGGAGAAGAACCTGCCACTGCTGGCCGACCTCTGGCCGGCGGTGCGTGCCCGCGCCGCCGCGGCGGGGACCGACGCCCGCCTGGTCGTCGTCGGCGATGGGCCGTACCTGCCGGCGATGCGCCGGCGGCTGTCGGGGCAGGGGGTTGTGTTCACCGGGTTTCGGCACGGCGACGAACTGGCCGCCCTGTACGCCGGCGCCGATCTGCTGGCCTTTCCATCGACCACCGACACGCTGGGCCAGGCGGTGCTCGAGGCCCAGGCCTCCGGCGTGCCGGCCGTGGTCAGCGCCTCGGGTGGCCCGGCCGGCATCGTGATCGACGGGCGCACGGGCCTGGTCGTCCGGCGCGAGGCCGACTGGCCCGCCGCACTGCTGGCGCTGATCCTCGACCCGGCCCGTCGGCACGCCATGAGCGCCGCGGCCGTCGCGCACGCCGGCGCGTTCGGGTTCGACGCGCTCTGCGACGCCTTCTGGGGCGAGCACGCCGCCGCCGTCGGCGCGCGTCGGCCCGCGCCCCCGGGCGGACCGATCGCCGAGATCAAGCCGTCGGGCGCACTACGCTCGGTCGTCGCGGCCGGCGGCCGCGCCAGGGAGCACGCATGAAGCCGGTGGTCGCTGTGGTGGGGGCGTCTGGGGCCGTGGGACAGGAGATGCTGGCGGTGCTGGAGCAGCGTCGCCTGCCGATGGCAGAGCTGCGCCTGTTCGGCTCGGCCCGATCGGCGGGGGCGACGGTGCGCTGCCTGGGGCGCGAGCACACCATCGCCGAGCTGGGCGAGCGCTCGCTCGACGGTGTGGACGTGGCGCTGTTCTCCGCCGGCGCGACGGTGAGCCGGCGGTTCGCGCCCCCGGCTGCGGCGGCGGGCACGCTGGTGGTGGACAACTCCTCGGCGTTCCGCATGGAGCCGGGCGTGCCCCTGATTGTGCCCGAGGTCAACGGCGACCGCCTGCCGGCGCTGGCGCGGGGTCGCGGGGCGATCCTGCCGGTGGCCAACTGTTCGGCGATCATCCTGGTGATGGGGCTGACGGCGCTGCGCCGGGCCTTCGGGCTGCGGCGCATCGTGGTGGCGACGTACCAGGCCGCCAGCGGCGCGGGCGC
>JAEUIX010000204.1 GCA_016794945.1 Phycisphaerae bacterium | reverse complement strand
AGGCTGGTGGCGGCTCCGACGCGGTTGATCTGGCTGCCGTTGACCTTGCCGCCGGAGCCGGTGGCGTCGGCCTGTCCGGCGATGCCGAGGCTGGTGGCCGTGGAGTAGCCGGCGGCGTCGGCGATGGTGAGGCGGCCAACGCCACCGGCCGCGTCGGTGACCACGAGGCGGTCGCCGTCGATCCTGGCGGAGAGGCGGACGCCCGAGAGGCCGTTGAGCGCGGTGAGAACGTCGTTGATGCTCTCGGCGCGGGAGAGGTCGACGGTGGCGGAGGCGCCGGCGGAGTCGGTGACCTGGATGCGGCCTCGGGCGACGCCGGCGCCGCCGTTGAGCGTGCTGAGCTTGGTGTCGCGGTCGAGGCGGCCCTGGGCGCTTTCGAAGGTGATGGAGGAGAGGCCCAGGCCGGTGGAGGATGCGTCGGTGAATCCCTGCGAAAGGAGCTGCTGGGCGGAGGCGAGGCGGTCGACCAGAAGCTGGTAGTTGCCGACGGCGGCGCCCGGGGTGGCGACGGCGGAGAGGACATCGCTGTTGCCGCTGGTGGCCTTGGCGGCGTCGAAGACCTTGAGGTTGGCAAACTTGGCGGCGGCGGACTTCAGTCCGCTGAGGCGGGAGTTGATGTCGAGGTAGGCGACGGAGAGCCCCTGGAGCTGGCCGATGCGTTTCTGTGCGATGGCCTTGGGGCGGGCGTCGAGCGACAGCAGCTGAGAGATGATCTGGTTGCGGTCGATGCCGCTGAAGACGCCGACTCCGCTGGTGATGCCGCTCATGCCGCCTCCGTGTCTGGGACTTCGATGGTCGCGGGCCGGTCAGGCGGCGCGTCGGTGGTGCGATCGCCGACGGGCGCCGGGGCGGTCGAGTCCCTGCCTGCGGAGGGCCAGGGCGTCGCGTGCCCAGGCGGACAGGACGCGCCGGTACTGGTCGCGGGCACGCTGCACCGCGAGACTGGCGCTCGGCGAGTTCGGGGTGACGACCATGCTTCAGCTCCGCATCCGCACAAGCTGAAGATCGGTCGGAGGCAACCCTGCGCTGCACTACCGGACCGATCCCTGACAACCTTCATCGGTCCGAAGGCGTAGAGACTTGGTCGGCCAGGCGGCGACGGTCCGAAGAACTGGCCCGGCCGGGCGGATCGTCCGATACTCCAAGGCCCTCGAGGCGTACCCATGGCCCTGCCCCGACCCATCTGGATGCTGCTGGGCCTGCTGAGCGGGCTGGTGGCGCTGTCCGCCGGCGTGACGGCGGTGCTGGCGCTGGTGCAGCGGCCGGGCGCGGCGTGGTTCCTGGCGTGGTTCGAGGTGGTGGTGCTGACAGCGGGGGTGATCGGGGTGCTGCTGGCGCGCGGGCGGTTTCGCGACGGTCCGGCGATTGCACTGCTATGCATCGCCGGGTGCGTGGCGGCGGGGTCGTTCCTGGGATACCTGAGCGCGGGGCGGACGCTGATGGGTCAGAGCCTGACGGTGTACATGCTGGCGCGTGTGGCCGCGGGCGGGGTGTTCGCTGCGGCGGCGGCGGCGGACGTTCTGCTGCGGCGGCCCGGGCTGAGCGTCCCGCTGCTGATGCGCGGGCTGCTGGCGGGGATCCCGGTGCTCGTGGCGGCCGCGATGGCGGTGCGGACGAGCGCGCTGGCCTCCATCAACGCGTTGCACCCGTTGGCGCAGTTCGGGGTGTACATCGGGGCGTTCGTCGTGCTGGCGGCGATGACGTGCGCTAGCGCGCACTGGATCATCCGGGCGTTTGCGATCGGGGTGGAGGCGCCGGGGCTTGCCGGGCCGGATGGGCGGGGGGCTGCGCGAGCGTAACGGCCCGGAGGGCCGCCTGAACGGCCGCGGCCGTCTGGGCACGCAAACGGGGGTCGAGCCAGAGGTTGACGTGTTCGCCGGAGGCAATGGCGATGAGACGGCCGTTGGTCGCCGAGCGAGCGATGGCCTGACCGTCGGCCAGTGGGCAGACTGCATCGTCGGTGCCGTGGATCACGGTGACGGGGCCGTAGCTCTGCGCTGCGAGTGCGGCGCGATCGAACGGACCGTCGGGGGCGAGCCAGCGGGCGCCGGCGCGGTTGATCCACCCGGCGATGCACAGGGCCGGTTCGAGCACGAGGCGATGGGGAAGGGCCTTGGCGTGCAGGACGTTGCGGGCGGGCGTCTGGGGCAGGCGGTAGGGCGCCTCGGCGATGACGGCGGCGATGCGCGGGTCGGCGGCGGCGGCGGCAAGGCTGACGCCCGCGCCGAGGGAGAAGCCGACGAGGACCAGGGGCGGCTGGTCGGGCTGGCGGCGCGGGCCGGTGAGGTGTTCGATCAGGGCGCGGAGGTCATCGGGCTCGCGGGCGCCCAGGGCGCAGCGGCCTGAGTGCGGCGCTTCGCCGTGCGCCGGCATGTCCCAGAGCAGGACCCGGGCGGAGGCTTCGGCGATGGGGCCGAGGCGAGCGAGGCATTCGAGGCGGGACTCGCCCCAACCGTGGGAGAGGATGACGATGGGGCCGCGGGGGTCGTCGCCGGGAACGTCCCAGACGGGCAGGTCGCTGCCGCGGGTGCGGAAGGACCAGGATTCGAAAGGGCGCGGCCCGCCCCAGACCGCGGGGATCTCGTCGGGCGACTTGGGCCAGCCGCGGGCGAGCGCCCAGGCGAAGGTGTGGCGTGGGGGCTTGGAGAGGACCCACAGGACGTGGAGGACGGCGGCGAGCCACGCGAGGGCGAGGCCGACCGACAGAATGAACAGCAGGCCGGGCCAGTGCACGGGGGATTATGGCGTGGCGTTCCGGTCAGCGGAAGAGGTTGACGAGGTCGTTGTAAGTCACGAAGAGGAAGACCGAGCCGATGAGCGCCAGGCCGGCAAGCGTGGCGACGTTCTGGACGGCGACGGAAACCGGACGGCCCGTGGTCTGCTCCCAGAGGAGGAAGAGGAAGTGCCCTCCGTCGACGATGGGCAGGGGGAGGAAGTTGATGACGGCGAGGTTGACGCTGACAACGGCCATGAAGAACAGGAGCCAGACCGCGCCGCGGTCGGCGATGATGGTGCCGATGTGAGCGATGCCGACCGGCCCTTTGAGGTGCTCCACGCGGACGGTGCCCTGGAAGAGGCGAGCAAAGGTGAGGTAGGTCTGCACCATGACGGCGTGGGTTTCGTGCAGGCCCATTCTGAGGGCGCCGACGACGTCGATCCCGCCGGAGGCGGTGGCGGCGCGGAGGATGGTCTGCTCGGGCTCGAAGAGTTCGGGGCCGAGGGGGCAGATCCACGTGAGGCGGCCGAGGGACTCGCGGTCGGCGGCGGAGAGGGTCCAGGTGTAGCGGCCGGTGGCGGGTGGCCGGCCGTTCTGGAGCGGCTCTTCGACGGTGAGTTCAACGGTGCCGCTGCCG
>JAEUIX010000149.1 GCA_016794945.1 Phycisphaerae bacterium | reverse complement strand
CGCCTGAGCGACATCAACTCGACCGCCCAGCGCTGCGCCGCCGGAACCGGCCGGCTCGACGTGCTCGCCTACGCCGTTGCGATCATCACTGCCGGCTGCCCGAGGCCCGTCGTGCTGGACGTTCGCTCCGTTGCCGATACGCGCAGTTCCGTCCTCTCGGGTGCTGCCGCCTGGCGTTCGGCCCTCACGGGTTGAACGGCCTCGGCCGCTCGGACGCGGCAAGGTCCAACGGGTGCTTCGGATCGCCGGCACCGGTCAGCCCCAGGCACACCACCCGCCCCGCGCCCAGTTCGGCCGAGAGCATCGCCGCCACCGCACGACCACGTCCATGAAGCGCCCCGTGCCGTCCCCACCCGGCGATGACCAGGTCGGCCCGCTCGGCCTGCGTCAGAACGTGACCGTCGTTCTCCGGGCCCACCGGGTCGCCGACGCGCCGCAGCCCCTGCGGATCGGTGCTCCGCAGCGCGAAGATGTTCGTGACCACCATCGCGCCGAATCCCCATCGCTGCGCAAAGCCCAGGCACCGGCGCAGCGTCGGGTCCAGCCGTTGCTCGTCCGCCGTCGATGGGTTCAGCAGCACGAAGTTGGCCACCCCGCCGGCAGACGACCACCGGCGCGACAGCCAGTAGCGGTACACCCGGTCCTTCGAAAAGCACGCCGGGCCCGCTTCGCGCTCGGCCGCACGCGGTCCCGGCGGTGGGGGGGGCGATGCGCCCGCGCTCATCGCCCCGGGTTCAGTCGCCCATCGCCGCCAGGACCGAGTCGGGGATGTCGGCGTTGGAGTAGACCTTCTTGACATCCTCATCGTCCTCCAGCGCATCGATGAGTTCCAGCAGCGCCCTGGCCGTGGGCCCGTCGAGCGACACCGTGAGCGTGGGGATCATGTCCAGCCCCGCCTCGCCGATCTTCAGGCCCGCACCCTGCAGCGCCGCCCGCACCGAGTGCAGGTGCTCCGGCTTGCATTCGACCTCCCACGACCCATCATCGCCCTTGCGCGCATCCTCGGCGCCGGCGTTGAGCGCCGCCTCCAGCACCCGGTCCTCGTCGCCGGGGCCGGCCGACACCTCCACGCGCCCGGCGTGCCGGAACTGGTGGATCACCGAGCCGGTCGTCCCCATCTTCCCGCCGTGATCCCCGAAGAGGTTCCGCACGTTCGCGGCCGTGCGCGTCCGGTTGTCGGTCAGCGCCTCGACGATCACCGCCACCCCGCCCGGCCCGTACCCCTCGTACCGCACCGGCTCGAAGTTCTCCCCGTCGCCCCCGCCCGCGCCCTTGCGGATCGCCCGCTCGATGTTGTCGCCCGGCACGTTGTGATACCGGGCCTCCTCGATCGCCGCCCGCAGCGCGGCGTTGAAATTCGGGTCCGGACCGCCCTGGCGCGCCGCGGAGATGATCGCGCGCGAACACATGCTCAGCGCCTTGCCCCGGCGCTTGTCTACCACCGCCTTGCGGTGCTTGACCTTGCTCCACTTGTTGTGACCGGCCACCGGGTGCTCCGCTGTCGCCTGGTTACTCGCCCCGGGACCGGCGCTTGGGCGCCACCGTCTTCTTCACGGCCGTCCGCTTGCCCCTGGCCGCTCCCGCCTTCTCAGCGCTGTCGCACCACGCCTGGATCAGCGTGTACGCCTCGGCCGCTTCGCCCGCGCGGACCGAGCGCTCCAGCCACCCCGCCGCGTCCGCCGGCGCCATCGTCGGGTCCAGCACGCCCTCTTCCAGCAGCCGCCCGTGCATCCGCGTGTCCAGCGGGAACGCGTGCCCGCCCAGCGACAGCAGCGTCACCCGCGCCGCCACGAACTGCGGCACCCCGCCCAGACCCTCCAGGTACTCCCGCGCCGCACGCTTGGGCTTCTCCGCCAGGTGCGACATCGCCACCTTGTGCTCGCGCTTGTACAGGTCGAACAGCGCCGCCCGCAGCCGCTCGCACCGCTCCTCCACCCGAGGGTAGTTCGGCCCGATGATCTGCGCCATCTCGTCCGGCATGCACACGCGGAACTCGTTGATGTCCACCACCGCCTGGTCGATCCGCCTCAGCGCGTTCTCGGCCCGGGTCGCTGTCGTCTCCCAGTGCAGGAAGCTCCGCACGAACTCGCGCAGCACCGCGTCCCCCTCGCAGCAGCACGCCACGCCCGACTCCGTCCCCGCGAACGCCGGGCCGGCGGCCGCCCCCGGCGCCTGCTTGTTCCGCAGGCGGCCGATCAGGGCGTTGAGCGTCTTGGTGCTGTCGGCTGCGCTCATCGGTCTTCGTCCCCCGTGCTGGCCGGCGGATCGGCGTTCTCGCCCGACTCCGGGCCGGTTTCAGTGTAGGCGCCGCCCGCCCCGCGCTCGGCTGGGCGCTCCTGCCG
>JAEUIX010000084.1 GCA_016794945.1 Phycisphaerae bacterium | reverse complement strand
CCCTGCTCGTGCATGATCGGGAACGCCTGGGGGATCGCGTCCTGCACCTCGACCTTGTACGCCCACCAGTCGCTGAAGCCCGAGGCGCCGATCGTCCGCCCGCGCATCGCCTCGGCCACCTTGTACCCCTCCAGGATGTGCTGGTACGTGCCGATCGTGAACCCGAACTCCTCGGCCACGCGCGCCAGCATCAGGATCTCATCCTGCCGGTACGAGTGGCAGTGCACCAGGCGCGTGCCCGCCAGGATTTCGGCCAGGGCCTCGAGTTCCAGGTCCCGGCGCGGCGGCGCCTCGGGCCGCACGAACCGCTTCGACTTGTGTTCCGCCAAGGCCCTGGCGTACTCCCGCGCCGCGATGAACCGGTCGCGGATCAGCGTCTCCACGCCCATGCGCGTCTGCGGGTAGCGGGGCGAGCCCGTGGTGCGCTCCGGCGAGTTGCCGCCCTTGGGGTTCTCGCCCAGCGCGAACTTGATGCCCGGCGTCGCCCCCTCCAGGTGCATCTGGTCCGGGTGTGTCACGCCCCAACGCACCTTGTTCACCTGGTTCTGGCCGCCGATCGCGTTGGCCGAACCGTGCAGGCTGTTCACCGCCGTCACGCCGCCGGCCAGTTGTCGATACCAGCTGATCGCGTCGGGGTTCGTCACGTCGCCGATCCGCACCTCAGCGGTCACCGCCTGCCCGCCCTCGTTCACGCCGCGGCTGATGCCCGTGTGGCTGTGGCAGTCGATGATGCCCGGCGTCACGTGCTTGCCCCTGGCATCGATGATGATGCCGTCGAGCGGAGGCTCGGGGCGCGGCGAGCGCTTGGGGCCGACGTAGTCGATCTTGCCGCGCTTGATGACGATCTCCCCGTCGGGGATCACGCCGGCCGGTCCGGCCGTCCAGACGGTCGCGTTGACGATCAGCACGTACGCCGGCTGCTCCGGCTCCTTCTCCATCGCGTAGGCGCCGAACGGCAGCCCCGGCAGTTTCTCGGGCACATCCGGCGGACCCTCGTCGTCGTCCCCGCCGGCGCCCGCTTTGCCGGGCTGTCCTGTGCGAGTGCCGGCGAGCGCGGCGTTCATCTCGCCGTGCTTGGCCTGTCCCGTGAAGGCGTCTCCCTTAACCGTGCCGGTCACGTGCGCTGCGCCGCCTTCGCCGGGTTCCACGGTGAACGCCAGCGCGCCGGTCGCCCTGTCGAACGAGATGTTCTTCATGTCGCTCGAGCCCATCGGCGACGTCATCGACCCGGTGTACGCGCCGCCCTCGCCCGCGCGGATCGTCAGGTTCACCGCCAGGCCCTCGGGCGGCAGCGTGTCGGCCTTGGCCGTCAGCGACCACGATCCGGCCAGCGGATCATCGGCGGGCTTGGCCTTGTCTTTCTCCGGCTCGGCCTTGTCCGCCTTGTCGCCCTTGTCGGCGCGTCCGGCAGGCCCCGCGGGCTTGGGCACGTCGCCCGTTCGCGTGGCGGTCCATCGAAACTGACCGCCGTCGGCGCGGATGCCGTCGCCCCGTATCGTGATCGACCCCTCCTTGGCCTCGTCGATCTCCACCAGCCCGCTGAGCGTCCACACGCCCGGCGTGCCGAACGCATCGTGATCGAACACCAGCGACAGCCGGCCCTCGACCACCGCCACGCCGCGAGCCTTGACGTTTGTTTCCTTCGGCTTCTCCGGTCCCTTCTCGGTGCCCTTCTCGCCGGCGGGCGCCGCCTTGGCGTCCGGTTCGGCCGGGGCGGGGGGCTGGGGCGCGGCCGGGGCGGGTGCGGGGGCGGTGACCTTGCGCAGCGTGATCGCGTTGCCCTTCTCGATCAGCATGGTGCGCTCGGCCGGCTCCGCAGGGGGCGGGTCGAACGCCAGCGTGTAGATGCCCTCGATCGGGCGCGCCGGCGGCGCGTTGACCTCGTGGCGCACGCCGTCCACCCACACGTCGCGCACCTTGGTCGACTTGGCGAAGACCGGGCCGTCGGTCACCAGCAGGTTGGCCCGCAGGCCGGCACGCACCGCTCCGACCTGATCTTCCACGCCCAGCAGCGCCGCCGGGGCGGTGGTCAGCATCGCCAGCGCCCTGGTTTCCGGAAGGCCGTGCCGGATCGCCGAGCGCAGGTTCTCCATGAACTTGCCGCGGTCGCGCAGGCGGTGCGTCGTCAACGCCAGCGTCAGTCCCGCGCCGTCGAGCCGCCGGGCGTTGGTCGGCGCCTGCTCCCAGGTCATCAGTTCCCGCAGCTCGATCGCTTCGGCCTCGCCCACGCTGGCTGCCTTGGGCTTCTCCGGGAAGTTCAGCGGCACGACCACCGTCGTCTTCTCCGCCGCGACCGCCGCGAGGCGTCGGAACTCCAGCCCCGAGCCAAGCACCATCGCCTTGCGACCGAACTCGCGGGGGACCTTCATGCCCCGCAGCAGCTGCAGCTCGTCGGCGGCGTCGAACAGCAGCGGCGTGGCCTCGCCGGTGGCCGGCTTGGCCAGCGCGTCCAGGGCGTTGAGCGCGCCGCGCTCCTGGCCCGTGGTTCTCCGCTCGGCCTGCCAGTCGGCGTCCAGCAGCGTCTGGCGGACCAGTGCGATCGCCCCCATCTCTGAACTCGGGTAACTGTCCCAGCGCCCCTCGCCGCCGTCGCCGGCGCTCAGCTCGAACGCGAAGGCCTGGTACGCACGGTCGCGGTACACCTCCGGCCGCGCGCGGGCCGCCGCCTCCGCCGCCGGTCGCGCCAGGCTCACCACCGCCGACGTGCCCCGGAAGATGCCCCCCTTGGGCGACACCGCCGCGGCCCCGAACCCGATGGCGCGGAGCGCCCGGGCCGTTGCTTCGTCCATCACCTTGCCGTCCAGCGCGCTGCGTTGCGGGGTGATCCGCGTGTTCCAGTGCACGCCCTTCTTCTCCGGGTCCGGACGCGGGGCGTCGACCTCGAGGTATGGCTCGACGAACGCGGCGTAGACGTGCAGCCCGGTGGCGTCCCATACCCGGGCGCCCGGGGGTGCAGGCGGGGCGGGCTGCTGCGCCGGCTTGGCGTCCGGGCCATCGGCCTTTGGAGGCGGCGTGGCGGATCCCTCCACCGAAACGATGCGGCCGTCTCGGAAGACAACAGTGGCGTTGTACAGCGTGGTATCGGGCGTGGGGTGCACCGTGGCGCCGACGAGGGCGTGCAGCGTCGGGTCGGTCCGTCCGACACGGTTCGGCGGCGGCACCATCGGGTCGGGCTGACCGCCGGCCTGCACCGTCGCCGCCAGCCCACCGGCAAGGAGCGCCGCGGCCCAGGCCGCGCACCTGAAGGTCGTACGCCCCCACCCCGGACCGAGCACCGAAACTCTGTGGAAGATCATGGACGGGAGATTACCGTCGGAGGCCTCCGCCCGCGTCGCCCGGGCTGATACGCTGTGGAGGTCACCCACACCGGAGGCTCTGCCATGGCCAACCGACTGATCGAGGGCGCCGCCGTGATCGGCCAGTCCGGCGGACCGACCGCCGTGATCAACCAATCACTGGTCGGCGTGATCGAGGGCCTGCGGGGGTACAAGCCGATCCGGCGGATCCTGGGCATGCGCCACGGCGTCGACGGCATGATCCGCTCGATGCCGTTCGCGGACTTGACGAACATCGACTCGGCCACGCTCGACGCCGTCGCCAAGACGCCCGGCGCCGCCCTGGGCTCCAGCCGGGCCAAGCCGACCGACGCCGACGCGGCCAAGATCTTCGAGGCCTGCAAGAGCAACGACATCCGCTACTTCTTCTACATCGGCGGCAACGACTCGGCGGACACCTGCCGCATCGTGTACGAGATGGGCGTCCGGACCGGGTACGAGCTGCGCTGCTTCCACGTCCCCAAGACGGTGGACAACGACCTGGTGGGCCACGACCACACGCCCGGGTTCGGCTCGGCGGCGCGCTACGTGGCGATGGCGTTCATGGCCGACGACCGCGACAACGCGTCGCTGCCGGGGATCAAGATCAACGTGGTCATGGGCAGGCACGCGGGGTTCCTGACGGCGGCCAGCGCGCTGGCCCGTCGCGACGAGAGCGGCGGTCCCCACCTGATCTACCTGCCCGAGGTGCCCTTCGACACCGACCGCTTCATCGAGGACGTCAAGCAGGTGGTGGCGAAGTACAACCGCTGCCAGATCGCCGTCAGCGAGGGGATCAAGGACAAGGAGGGCGTGGAGATCGGCGCCAGACTGATCGCCGGTGCACAGACGGACGCTCACGGCAATGTGCAGCTGTCGGGCTCCGGCGCGCTGGGAGACCTGCTGGCCAACATGGTCAAGGAGCGGTTCAAGAGCCCCTCGGGCAAGCCCCCGCGCGTGCGGGCCGACACCCTGGGCTACCTGCAGCGGTGCTGGCCCGAGCCTTCGCCGGTCGACGCGGGAGAGGCACGCAAGGTGGGCCAGCGGGCGGCGCTCGAGGCGGTCAACGGCGGGGCCGACGGTTCGATCGCCATGACCCGAAAGAGCAACCATCCGTACCGCATCGAGCACCACGTGCTGCGCCTGGCGGAGGTCGCCGCGAAGACTCGCACGATGCCCGCGGAGTTCATCAAGGGCCAGCACGACGTCAGCCGCGAGTTCCTGGAGTTCGTCACGCCGCTGGTCGGTGAACTGCCGCGGTTCGGCAAGCTCTGAAGCCCAGATCCGCGCGCGTGGCCCCCGGCGGCGCCAGCGAAAACGGCGCTGCGGCCGCGCTGTACGCGCCGCCGCAGCGCCGAGTGGGTTCGGCCATTCGATGCGCCGGGTGCGCCGGGGCCGCCGCGGGGCAGATCCCGGCGGGCCGGTTCACTTGCGCCGGGTGTAGACGAGCTCCATGTTCTTGAACT
>JAEUIX010000201.1 GCA_016794945.1 Phycisphaerae bacterium | reverse complement strand
CGATCAAGGTGCTGCCGCGGAAGTTCACGCAGAACGCACAGTTCATCGAGCGGTTCTACGCAGAGGGGCGGTCGGCGGCGCAGTTGAACCACCCGAACATCGTGCAGGCGTACGACGTCGGCAAGGCGGGCGAATACCACTACTTCGTCATGGAGTACGTGGAGGGGCGCACGGTCTACGACGACATCGTCAAGCACAAGCGGTACAACGAGCGTGAGGCGGTGGGCGTGGTCATGCAGATCGCCGAGGCGCTGCTGCACGCGCACGAGCGCGGGCTGATCCACCGCGACGTGAAGCCCAAGAACATGATGATCACGCACGAGGGTGTGGCCAAGCTGGCCGACATGGGCCTCGCGCGAGCCATCAGCGATAAGGAAGCGGCGGAGGCCGAGCAGGGCAAGGCCTTCGGCACCCCCTACTACATCTCGCCGGAGCAGATCCGGGGCGAGTTGAAGATCGGCCCGCCGGCGGACATCTACTCGCTGGGTGCGACGCTGTACCACATGGTGACCGGGAGCGTGCCGTTCGACGGGAAGAACCCGTCGGCGGTGATGCACCACCACCTCAAGAGCCCGCTGGTGCCGCCGGACCACGTGAACCCGAAGCTGTCGGCGGGGATCTCCGAGGTCATCGAGAGGATGATGGCCAAGGACCCTCGGAAGCGGTACCAGTCGTGCAAGGACCTGCTGCTGGACCTCCGGGCGGTGCGGGACCGCAAGGACCCCCCCATCGCCCACCGGGACATCGGCGGTGCCGATCTGGCGAGCCTGGCCAAGGCGGAGGCGGCGGCCCCGGCGATGATCCAGGAGGACCATTCGGCCAAGGTGGCCGGGGGCGTGGCGCTGTGGCTGTTCGTGACGATGTGCGTGCTGCTGGTGATCAGCGTGGCGGTGAACATCTTCCTGGCGGTCCGGTCGGCCGGGTAAGCCGCGGATGGGGCGTCCATTTTGGGGCTTGTTCGCCGGGCCGGGCGGTGTTACCCTTGTGGCAGTCGTCGGGGGTGTTCCCCGGCGGTTCCGCCCGGAGTTCCGGTCGCCCGATGCACGCGAAACAGACGATGTGGCGGGCTCACAGCGACCTGTTCTCATGAACGGGCGGATCCGATCGAATCCAGCGGCGATCGTCGCCCGGGGCCCTGTCCCGGCCGGCGATGAGTCCGCGGCCAATCCAGGAGTCTGACCCATCACTCGCGCACCACGCTTCGGCCCCGGCGGTCCCCCGCAACGCACCCGCGTCAATCACTTCATCCGCATCACGCCCATCCGGGTCATCGGCGCCGACGGCGAGCAGGTCGGCGTGGTGGAGACGAGCGATGCCCTGCGCATGGCGGCGGATCTGGGCCTGGACCTGGTGGAGATCTCGCCCGATGCGCGTCCGCCGGTCTGCAAGATCATGGACTTCGGCAAGTTCAAGTACGAGCAGTCGAAGAAGGAAGCGAAGAACCGGGCCAGCAGCCGCGCCAGCGAGATGAAGGAGGTCCGCCTCGGACGGTCGGTGAAGATCGACCCGCACGACGTGCAGATCCGGGTGAATCAGTCGCGCCGGTTCCTGATGGAAGGCCACAAGGTGCTGATCACGCAGCGGTTCAAGGGTCGGGAGATGGCGCACCGGGAACTTGGCATCAACCGGCTGAAGGACATCGCCAACCAATTGTCGGACATCGCCAAGCTCGAATCGAGCCCGCGGTGGATGGGCCCGCAGGCGAGCATCATCCTGGCGCCCGACAAGGCGAAGGTGGACGCGGCCAAGCGGGCCGAAGCCAAGGCCAAGGCGCAGGCGGACAAGGCGGCCGGCCGTGCGGCGGCCAGCGCGAGCCCGGCCGGCGGGGATTCGCCCGCGGCCGCACCGGCCGCGGCCCCCGCGCCGAGCCCCGTGCAGCCGTGAAGACCGTGTCGCCCGTGGAGCACGCGTGATCAAGCCGGTGACCCAACTCGCCGGGTGGCTGCGCACGCGGCCGGTGCTGGGGCGGGTGGCGCTCTACTGCATCCCCGACGTGCGCAAGCGGATCGCGATCCGGGAGATCGGCCCGCTGGTGATACGGCTGCGCCGGAACCGGTCGTTCTGGCTGCGGCACCCGCTGACGCACGAGGGGTTCATGTTCGCGGCGATGCGGCGGCTGACGCGGCCGGGCGACCTGGCGATGGATGTCGGGGCGAACATCGGCATGTACGCGCGGTTCTGGGTGCAGGTGTTCGGGGCGGGGCGTGTGATCGCGCTGGAGCCGATGAGCGAGAACCGGGCCATGCTGGTCGAGAACATCCGGCTCGGCGGGATCGCGGATCGGGTGGATGTGCTGCCGTTGGCGCTGGGCGACACCGACGCCGACGAAGCGCTGCAGATCGACCGGTTCTCCACCGGCACGGCGACGCTCGACCGCATCACCGGGGGGCGGCCCAGCGAGACGCACGAGCAGTACGGCGTGGGCGCCGAGACCGAAACGGTGCACGTGGCGCGCCTGGACACGCTGGTGTCGCAGGGGCGGGTGCGACCGCCGGCGGTGATGAAGATCGACATCGAGGGGGCTGAGGCGATGTGCCTGCGCGGCGCCGAAGGGGTGCTGCGGGAGCACCGGCCGCGCCTGGCGATCGAACTTCACGGCCTGGGGGTGGCGCGTGAGGTGATCGGGCTGCTGGACGGGCTGGGGTACTACGTGTACGGGTACACGTTCGAGGATGAACGTCGCACGTACCGGCGGATCACGCCCGGGGTGGTGGACGAGCTGGAGCGCAAGTACGACCTGCACCACATCGCGGCCAGCGCGAGCGAGGCGGACGTGCGGGACCGGATCGAGCCGTACGTGCCGGCGGAGTGACGTTCGGCCGGACCGGCCGGCTCAGTCGTGCCGCAGGGCGACGATGGGGTCCTGGCGGGAGGCCTTGACGGCGGGGTAGAGCCCGAAGATCAGGCCGGTCAGCGCCGCGACGGTGAACGCGACGAGCACGGACCAGAGCGTGATGTGGGTGGGCAGTGCGGCGTCGCGCTGGAAGTACCCGCCGATGATCGGGATCTCGTGCAGCTTGGGCACGATGTAGCCGACGAACAGCGAGAACGACAGGCCGCCGGCGACGCCGATGAGGCCCCCGATGGTCGAGAGGACGCCGGTCTCGACGAGGAACTGCCAGACGATGTGTTTGCGGGTGGCGCCGAGGGCACGCCGGATGCCGATCTCGCGGGTGCGCTCGGTGACGCTGGCGAGCATGATGTTCATGATGCCGATGCCGCCGACGAGCAGGCTGATGCCGGCGATGGACCCGAGCACGAGGTTCCAGGTCATGGCGTTGCGCCGGGCGTTCTCGAGCAGTTCGTAGGGGACGATCATCGTCACGTCGGTCATTCCCGGGTGGCGGGTCGCGACGACGCGTTCGGCGAGCTTGGCGAAGTCGAGCACGAGCTCACGGTCGGGGGCGACGATGAAGACCTCGCTGATCTGGATGGCGCTGAACTCGCGTGTGGTCTGGCGGGCGATGACGTCGCCGAAGACGACCTCCGCGGTGGAGATGGGGATGTGCAGGTCGAAGTTGATGTCGCGCCCGACCAGCGCGCCGCCGGCGCCGCCGGAGAGACCGACGGGCTGGAGCACGCCGATGATCTTCACGGGCTTGGCGTCGATGCGGACGGTGGCGCCGAGCGGGTCGTCGAAGGGGAACAGCGCTCTGGCGAGCTCCCACCCGATGACGCCGACCATCGCCTTCTCGTCGACGTCTTCGTTGGAGAGGTAGCGCCCGCGGGCCAGTCGGAGGTTGGCGGCCTCGAGCAGATCGGGGGTGGTTCCGTAGGCCTGGCTTGTCCTTCGGAGGTTCTCGCGGAGCAACTGGCCGCCGACGGCCTTGAGCGGCACGATGGCGGTGGCCGTCGGGAACTCGTCCTGGATGACCTTGAGGTCGGCCCGCGTGAGACCGTAACGGGACAGCAGCCCCTGGCGGCCCCCGGCGGTAGCGCTCTCGGGCGGCTTGGTGGAACGGATGATGATGTTCCGCGCGCCCAGGCGTTCGAGCTGCTCGAGCGCCTGCCGCTTGGAGCCCTCGCCGATGGAGGCGTTGGTGATGACGGCGGCGACGCCGAGGATGATCCCCAGCGCGGTGAGGAAGGACCGGAGCTTGTGCCGGCGGAGGTTCCCCAGGCCGAGCTTGATGATCTCTAGAACGAACGTCACGCCGAAGCGTATGCGTCAGCGGCGCGGGCTCGCGAGCAGCGGGCGGAGGTACCGGCCGGTGTGGCTGTCGGGCGTGCGGGCGACCTGTTCGGGCGTGCCCTGCGCGACGATCCGCCCGCCGCGGTCGCCCCCTTCGGGGCCGAGGTCGAGGATCCAGTCGGCGCACTTGATGACGTCGAGGTTGTGCTCGATGACGACCAGGGTGTTGCCGGCGTCGGCGAGGCGGTTGAAGACCGCGACGAGCTTGCGGATGTCCTCGAAGTGCAGGCCGGTCGTCGGCTCGTCGAGGACGTAGAGCGTGTGTCCCTGGGCGCCGGTCTCTCCCGCGCCCTTGCCCAGTTCGGTGGCGAGCTTGACGCGCTGCGCCTCGCCGCCGGAGAGCGTCGTGGACGGCTGGCCGAGGGTGATGTAGTCCAGGCCGACTTCGTGAAGGCAGCGGAGGAACCGGGCGATCTTGGGGTGGTTCTCGAAGAACGCGCAGCCGTTCTCGACGGTCATGTCGAGCACGTCGGCGATCGACTTGCCTCGGTAGAGCACCTCGAGCGTCTCGCGGTTGTATCGCTTGCCCCGGCAGACCTCGCACTCGACGAAGACGTCGGGCAGGAAGTGCATCTCGATCTTCTTGGTGCCCTGGCCCTCGCAGGCCTCGCACCGGCCGCCGCCGTGCTTGGCCGTGACGTTGAACGAGAAACGGCCGGGTTTGTAGCCGCGGATCTTGGCCTCTTTGGTCGTGGCGAAGACCGATCGGATGTCGTCGAAGATGCCGGTGTAGGTGGCGGGGTTGGATCGCGGGGTGCGGCCAATCGGAGACTGGTCGACCTCGATGATCCGGTCGAGCTGCTTGTGGAGGCGGATGGAGTCGTGGCGGCCGGGCCGTTCGCGGGACCCGCTGAGGGAGCGTCGCGCGGCGGCGAGCAGGATGTCGTTGACCAGCGTGCTCTTGCCCGATCCGCTGACGCCGGTGACGCAGACGATGCCGCCGAGGGGGAAGGTGGCGTCGAAGCCCTTGAGGTTGTTCTCGCGACAGCCCTTGACGACGATGGCCTTCCTGTCGCTGAGGTTCCGGCGTGACGCGGGGACCTCGATCGACCGGACGCGCCCGAGGTACTGGCCGGTGAGCGACTGCGGCGAGGCGACGATGTCGGCCAGCGTGCCCTGGGCGACGACCCTGCCGCCGTGGACGCCCGGGCCGGGGCCCATGTCGATGATCCAGTCGGCGGCGCGGATCATGTCTTCGTCGTGCTCGACGACCAGGACGGTGTTCCCGATGTCGGCCAGGTGCCGGAGCGTGGCGATGAGCCGGTCGTTGTCGCGCTGGTGCAGGCCGATGGTTGGCTCGTCGAGCACGTAGCAGGCGCCGACGAGCCCGGAGCCGACCTGGGTGGCCAGGCGGATGCGCTGGGCCTCGCCGCCCGACAGGGTGCCGGTCTTGCGGCTGAGCGACAGGTATTCCAGGCCGACGCTGCGGAGGAACCGCAGGCGGTTGTTGATCTCCTTGAGGATCGGCTCGGCGATAACGGCCTGCTCACGGGAGAGGCGCAGCCCGGCGATGAAATCGGCAGCGTCGGTGATGGTCAGGCGCGAAACCTCGGCGATGTTGAGCATGGACCCGTCGTCGCGCCCCTTGGGCCGGCCGACGACGGAACGGCTGAAGGCGGCGGCGGTGTCGGCGCGGTGGGCGCTCTCGAGCAGCACGTGGAGGGCCTCGATGCGGAGGCGGTCGCCCTGGCAGGCGGGGCAGGGCTTGTTGCTCATGAACTGGCTGAGCCACTCCTTGACGGTGGGGTTCTGCGTGGAGGACCACCATTCGGTGAGCTCCGGGATGACGCCGGGCATCTTGAAGCCCAGGCGCTTGGCGTCCTCGGGCGTGGTGCCGCGGATGATGATGCGGCGCTGCTCGGCCGAGAGCGACTTGAACGGGGCGTCGTAGGAGAAGCCCGTCTTGCGGCAGAAGCGCCGGAGCGAGCGCGTGAACCAGGCGCGGACGGCGTGGTTCTTGTTGTACGCGGCGACGGCACCCTGGCGGAACGAGAGCTCCTCGTTGGGGATGCACAGGGCCTCGTCGAGCTCCATGAGGGTGCCCAGGCCGGCGCAGGTCTTGCAGGCGCCGTGGGGCGAGTTGAACGAGAAGATGCGCGGGGAGAGTTCCTCGAGCGCGAAGGCGGGGTCTTCGGGGTCCGCGAACCGGGTGCTGTAGGGCTGGTCCGACCAGGCGCCGGCGGCCTCGGCGGCGATGATGACGGTGCCGTCGGCCATCTTGAGCGCCGCCTCGACCGCTTCGGCGATGCGCGGGCGGGCCTCGTCGGAAACGGTGATGCGGTCGATGACGGCG
>JAEUIX010000183.1 GCA_016794945.1 Phycisphaerae bacterium | reverse complement strand
CGTGGCGCCGAAGTTCGAGGAGGTCGTCAAGAGCCAGCAGCAGTACGAGCAGCTGCTGGAGATGGGGACGACGGAGGCGATCAGCGCGTTGACGATCACGGCGGGGAACCTGGAGCTGGCGCGCCGGATCGCGTCGGAGATCGATGCGCTGTCGGCGATGCAGGGCAAGGCCGAGCCGGCGGCGATGCGGGCGCAGGAGCTGAAGATCGAGGAGCTGATCTCGCGTGCCGGCGGCCAGGCGGGGGCGACGCTGGCGCGGGCCCGTGCCGAGCGGCTGGGCAAGGCGATGACGGAGCGCGGGCGAGCCGAGGCGATGAGCGGCAGGCTGGCGGCGTACAGGGCGAACCCGGGGCTGTTCCGGGCGCGTCAGTACTTCGACATGCTGCGCAAGGCGATCGAGGACGCCCGGGTGTACGTGACGGCGGACAACCTGCCGGACCTGCGCATCCAGGTGGACCTCAAGGACATGGGCACGGGCGACAACGTGTTCACGAACCCGACCGTCAGCCCGAAGTGAACGGAACGAACGAAACAACGACCCGAGTACAGGGCCGGGAAACACCCCGGCGGACCGGAGCCTGAACCGTGCAGAACATGCTGAGAATCGTGGTGGCCGCGCTCATCGTGCTGGGGATCGTCGCCTACATGACGACGTACTCGGTGCGGTTCACGGAGGTGGCGGTGGTGACGACGTTCGGCGGGGCGGACGCCAAGTCCGTGCGGACCGAGCCGGGACTGGGTTTCAAGTGGCCGTACCCGATCCAGACGGTGACGAAGTACGACACGCGGGCGCGGTTCCTGGACACCCGGGCGGACCAGGTGGCGACGGCGGATGACCGGCAGATCGTCGTGACGGCGTACCTGACGTACCGGGTGAAGGACCCGCTGAAGTTCCTGCAGAGCTTCGGTACGGCTGGGGGCCGGGCCAGCGAGCAGTTCGCCCAGGCGGACAACGCGCTGCGTCTGAAGCTCCGCAGCGCGCTGGGGCAGGTGAGCAAGTACCGGCTGAGCGACCTGCTGTCGGCCTCGGCTGCGGGGAGCAAGCTGCCGGAGCTCGAGTCGCAGATCATGCAGCAGCTGGGGGACGCGGCGGCCAGCGGCATCGAACCGCTGGTCGTGGGGATCAGCAGCATCGAACTGCCGGAGGCGACGACCAAGGCGGTGTTCGACCGGATGAAGGCGACGCGTCAGCGGATCGCTTCGGAGGCGGTGACGCGCGGGCAGGCGGCGCGTGAGAGCACGCGGGCCGACGCGGAGGCCGCGGCCAAGAAGATCCTGGACTTCGCCGAGCGCCGGGCTGCGGTGATCCGCAGCCAGGGTGAGGCGGAGGCGGCGCAGTACTACGCCCAGCAGAAGGCCGACCCGGACCTGGCGGTGTTCCTGCAGCAGCTGGACTTCCTGCGGAACGCGTACTCGAAGAAGAAGATCACGCTGGTGATCCCGGTGACGACGCCGGGGTTCGGGCTGATGCAGCCGATCCCCCCCACCGTCATGCCTCAGTTGACGCTCCCGGGCGGTGAGCCGGCCGGCGGAAAGGGGGCACGGTGAGCCAGATGAGCCAGGATCCGGGCAACCCCTTGGAGCCGCAGGCGGCCGCCAACCCGGCGATGGTCGTGCGTCGTCGGCCCGCGAGCGTGACGCTGCGCGGCCAGAGCGGCGAGCCGACGGGCTCGGCGCTGCTGGACCCGGCGAATCAGTCGCTGGCCGACGCGCTGAAGATCACGTACCGGCTGCTGCAACTGGGGATGGTGGCGCTGGTGGCGGTGTTCGTGCTGTCGGGGCTGCAGTCGGTGAAGGAGGGTGAGCGGGGCATCCGCGTGGTGTTCGGCAAGGTCGAGAGCGACGATCTTCCGCCGGGCTTCCAGTTCAGCCTGCCGCGGCCGATGGGGGAGATCGTCAAGGTGCCGACGGGCCAGCAATCGATCGTGCTGCTGACGGAGTTCTTCCCGGGGCTGCGCCGGGAGGACATGGACAAGACGGACCAGGACCTGGCCAAGATGGCCAAGAACACGCTGGACCCGATCGGGGACGGGTCGCTGCTGACGGGGGACCTGAACATCGCGCACACGCGGTGGGAGATCCGGTATCAGCGGCAGCCGGGGCAGATCCGGCTGTACGCGGCGAACGTGGACCCGGAGACGGAGCAGCGGGTCGTGCGGGCGGCGGCGATGCAGGCGGTGGTGCACGCCGCGGCGGGGCTGACGATCGACGAGCTGTTCAAGAACCTCCCGGAGTCGGGTCGGACGGGGGCGTTCATGACGGTGGAGGAGCGTGCCAAGAGCCTGGCGCAGCAGACGCTGGACCGGATGCGGACGGGGATCGTGATCGAATCGATGAAGATCATCCGGAAGATCCCGCCGATGAACCTGATCAACGACTTCGAGCAGGTGAACACGAGCGTGCAGACGGCGCAGAGCGCGGCGGAGCAGGCCGAGCAGGAGCGGCAGGCGACGCTGGCGGGGACGGCGGGGGACGCCGCGGGGCTGCTGCTGCGGCTGATCGGGGAATACGACGCGGCGCTGAGCGGCGGCGACCGGGCGGCGGCGGACGCTGCGCTGGCGCGGATCGACGCGGTGCTGGACGACAAGCCGGTGGAGCTGGACGGTCGGCCGGTGAGCGTGCGGGTGACGGGCCGGGCGGCGGCGCTGCTGGCCGAGGCGCGGCAGTACCGGGCGAGCGTGGTGAGTCGCGCCCAGGCGGAGTCGAAGCTGTTCGAGGTAAAGCTGGCGAGCTACCGGGCGAACCCGCAGGTGGTGCTGGCGGGGGACTGGGCGGAGGCGTTCAGCGCGTTCCTGGCGCGTGACACGGTTCAGGTGTTCTGGCTGCCGGGCGGCACGCGGACGCTGGAGCTGTTCCTGAACCGCGATCCGGACGTTCAGCGAGAGCAGGAGCAGGCGCGAGCCAAGCGGCTGGCGGACGAGATCGCCCGGCAGCAGGCCAAGGAGATCCAGGACCGACAGTTCCAGCCGACGAACGAGATCAAGGCCCGCATCGAGTAGCGGGCGTCCGACCGCAGACGCGCCGCCGCGGGGCGGCCAGGAACGCGCATGGCCACCGAGACCGCCCGACAGCCGATCGTCGCCGTCCAGGGACTGGTGAAGACCTTCAAGGACTTCTGGATGCGGACGCGCGCCCGCGCGGTGGACGGGGTGTCGTTCCACGTCGAGCAGGGGGAGATCTTCGGGCTGCTGGGCCCGAACGGGTCGGGCAAGAGCACGACGATCAAGATCGTGCTGGGGCTGCTCCGGCCGACGTCGGGGCGGGTGGCGGTGTTCGGCAAGCCGCCGACCGACGTGGGGGTGAAGAAGCGGATCGGCTACCTGCCGGAGGAGTCGTACCTCTACCCGTTCCTGAACGCGCGTGAGACGCTGGATTATTACGGCAAGCTGTTCGAACTGGACCACAAGGTGCGCCGGCGTCGCACGGACGAACTGCTGGACATGGTGGGCCTGGCGGGCGTGCAGTACCGGGCGGTGCGGGAGTACTCCAAGGGGATGCAGCGGCGGATCGGCCTGGCGCAGGCGCTGATCAACGACCCGGACCTGCTCATCCTCGACGAGCCGACGACGGGGCTGGACCCGATCGGCACGCGCCAGGTGAAGGACCTGATCCTGGCGCTGGGGCGGCGGGGCAAGACGATCGTGCTGTCGAGCCACCTGCTGGCGGACGTGGAGGACTGCGTGAGCCGGATGGTGATCCTGTACGGCGGGACCATCCGGGCCGAGGGGACGTGCGACGAGCTGCTGACGAGCCGCAACGCGAGCCTGATCGAGACCGACGCGCTGGACGACGGCACGGTCGCGGAGATCGACGCGCTGCTGCGGCGGCGGGGCGGACTGGCGGTGAACCGGGTGAGCAAGCCCCGGCAGTCGCTCGAGTCGCTGTTCATCGACATCGTCGAGCGGGCGGTTCGAGAGAAGGTGGCGACCAGCGGCGCGCAGCACACGGGTGACGTGGCGGGGTTCCTGAAGGCGGCGCCGGTGGAGGGCGAGGCGCTGATCAGCGAACTGGTGGAGGCGTCGCGCCGGCCCGAGGCCGCGGCGCCGGTTCCCGCGCCGGCCGCGCCGGCTGACCGGGGCCCGGACGCTGACGTGCTGGGCTCGCTGCTGTCGAACAGGGATGCGGCGCCGGCGCCGAGCAAGGCGCCCGTCGCGGGCGCTTCGCCGGCGGTGCCGCCGAGCGTGGACAAGGGCGTGATCGACTCGCTGCTGGGCGGACCGGAAGAACCGGGGGCCAAGCCGTGAGACTCTCGGAGCGGCTGGCACGGCTGGACCGCCTGCAGCAGGGGCTGTGGTTCAAGCTGGTCGCGTCGGGCGTGATCGTGGCGCTGGCGGTGGCGGCGCTGATCACGTACTCGGTGCGATCTGCGTCGCTGCAGCGCGCGGAGGCCGACACGCTGATCAGCGTCCCGGCGGGCGAGCCGGAGGGGCCGGCGTCGGCGGCGGAGGACCGGACCAAGGCGCCGACGGCGGAAGAGCAGGCGACGGCGGAGATCCGGCGCATGGCCCAGGCGAACGCGCGGGTCATCCGGAACATCCAGATGACCCGGTACAGCGTGGGGTCGATCGCGGTGGGGCTGGGGATCGGGGCGCTGGTGTGCCTGGCGGTGGTGTGGATCGGGTCGGGGCTGACGTACCTTGCGGTGGCGGTGGCGGCGCTGGTGACGGCGGCGCCGCTGGTGGCGTTCGGGGGCGAGTCGTGGCGCGGGCTGGGGCTGTTCCTGGCGTTCGGGCTGACGCTGGCCTCGGTGTTCAGCGGG
>JAEUIX010000154.1 GCA_016794945.1 Phycisphaerae bacterium | reverse complement strand
ACGTGTGAAGATGGAAAAGAAAAACCCCCCGGGGAAAACCCCGGGGGGTTGGGCTGGAGCGATCGAGCCCTGGGACGGGCGAGTTACGGGCAGCCGATGAAGAACTTGGTGATGAAGAAGTCGAAGTCGGCGCCGGTGATGAAGGTGTCGGGGCCGCCGGTGCCGGTGTCATCGGTCAGGTCGGCGATGTAGGGGCCGCTCGGGGCGGGGCGGCGGATCTCCTGGAAGAAGGCCTGGACGAAGACGTCGAAGTCGGTGCCGGTGATGAAGCCGTCCGGACCGTCGATGAAGGGCTGCGGGCTGCCCTCGGTGGCCACGTCGGCCGGGCTGCAGCCGGCGGGCGGCGTGACGCCGGTGTTGGAGCGGAAGTTGAGCTTCAGGCCCGTGTTCTCGATGGAGTGCGAGCTGGTCGCATCGTAGTTGAGGGAGTTGATGGGGGTGACGCCGGAGTCGTTGTCGAACATGGTCAGGGCGACCAGGTAGGCGCCGGCGGTGAGGGAGCCGTCGCGGCCGTCGTAGGGCAGACGGGCCGGGGCGGCGCCGGAGGCGGGAACGCCCGCGGGCTCGCGCACGGGGCTGGAGGCGCCGTGCGTCAGCTGGCTGAGCAGCTGGCTGCCGTCGTCGTCGTCGGTGGCGATGCGGAAGCCGCCGTCGATGTAGTAGGCGAGGTAGGTGTCGCCGGGAGCGCCGCCCGTGGGGGGCGGGGTGCCCTCGGTGTCGACGTCGAGGTACTTGTCACCGCTGTTGCCGGGAACATCCTCGGAGAGGTTGAACTTCACCCAGATGAGGTCGGCCGGCAGGATGGTGAACGACAGGGTCTCGGTGCCGTTGATGACGTCGCCGATATCGACCTCGGCCACGGGGACCTCGGGCGTCGGATCGACGGTCTGGATGTAGCGGACGTTGAGCTTGACCGTGCCGGTGTCGGTGCTGCTGGCGTTGCAGTCGAAGCCCGCAGCGCCGGCGAAGGCGGAGTTGCCGCCGACGATGGCGATGTAGTACTCGGCGGCGTTGATGGTGAAGCCGGCGGTGCCGCTGTCACGACCGTTGAAGCGCAGGCCGCGCCCGGTGCCGTTGCGGTGGCCGGTGCCGTAGGAGAGGGCCGAGAGGCGGCCGGAGCCGTCGTCGAGGTCGCTGTTGGCAGCGCCGGTCAGGAGGGTGGGGCGGCTGCCGAGGTTGTCGTAGAGGTAGATGGAGGTGTCGGAGCAGGTCGAGCCCTCGGTGGAGATGTCGAGCGCGCCGTTGCCGGACTGCACGGCGTTGGGGACCGTGAAGCGGACCCAGACGATGCCCTCCTTGGGCATGGCCAGGGCGGCCGTCGAGACGGTGGTGTTGTCGGGCAGCGTGCCGAGGTTCGTCGACGCGGGGGTCACGAACGAGGTGGGCAGGCTTGCGGCGTCGAAATAGCGGGCGCGGACGGTGTACGAGCCGGAGCCGGTCGTGGCGTTGGCCAGCGCACCGAACCCGTCACCGAACGTGGCCTCATCGCCCGACGCGACGGCGACGTAGATGTCGCCGGCGGCGATGCCGGAGCCGTTGCGGCCGTTGTAGTTCCAGCCGGTGATCGCCGCGCGGGGGCGGATGTTGTTGGGATTCACCGAGCCGAACGAGAGCATCGGCAGGTCGCCCGAGCCCTCCTGGTAGGACTGGCCGAGGCGGAAGCCGTTGGCGTTGTAGGCGGCGAAGGAGGCGTTGGAGATGCCGGACGTCTCCATGTCGATGTCCAGCGCGGTGGTGGACGTGATTCCGCCGGGCAGGGTGAACTTCACCCACTTGATCTGGCCGGCGCCGATGGTGCCGCTGGCCGTGGAGAAGGTGCCGTTGGTGGCCAGCGCGGGCATGACCACGTCGGGCGTGGGCTGCGTCGGCGCCACGAACGGGGCGCTGGTGCCGCGGAGCTTGAAGGGGAAGTCCCACGGACCGCCGCCGCCGTTGACGGCGTTGTAGGGACCGTTGAGCAGGTTGGTGGACTGGGCGGCGTTGTCAGTGACGCGCCTGGGGTTGATCCCCTGGCAGAACGTGATGTTCCAGTTCGCCGCGGTGGTGGCCTCGGAGCTGAACCCGATCCAGTAACGGCCGGCGTTGGGGCCGTCGCCGTAGAGCTGAGGCGAGCCGGTCAGGTTGCAGGCCACTTCCTGGATCTGCCGGGCGACGTTGCCGTTTCCGGCCGCGGCGACGCGGTAAATGCCGGTGAACGACGTCTCGGCGGCGATCAGACGGTTGCTGGTCAGGCCGCCCCAGAGCAGCACGCTCGTCGGGTCGCTGGGCGGGCCGTTCCAGATCATCACGTACGCGGCGTCTGTGGGGTGGTTGCCCATCGCGATCGTCGCGTTGGTCCGGTAGCCGTACCAGCGCAGACGGTCGAGCGTCCAGACCTCGCCCGGCGGGACGACGAAATCGTCGACAAGGATCGCGTTGCCCGCCGTCTGGGCGGAAACGCCGAACGTGGTGTCGCCAGCCTCGATCACGCTTTCGGTCGGGCTGCCGCCACCGGCGACCGGCCCGTTGTCGAACAGAGTGACCTGGCCGTTCGCCGTCCCGGCGAAGGCCAAGCCGGCGGCGATGCCGCACGAAGCAAGAAGTGCCCTCAACATGATGTCCCTTTCATGCGAAATGGCTGGACCGCCGGCCCGAACTCGCTCCTGCCCGGGCGGAATGTCCAAACCGTCCCTCACTGCACCGCGCGCACTCTTGAACAAGAGCGGAGAACGCGTGCGGCACCCGATGACTCAATGTCAAGGTACCGCGCGACAAGAACTCGTCAAGGGGAAATGCGCATGACGTTTGGCCACGCTTTCAGGGGAATCCCCCGATGAGGGAATCACCCCGGGGTCGGCGACATTATCGGACCCTCTGCCAGCCGCATACGTTCGGGATCGGATCGGTGCGTCCGGGAAGCCGATGCTCGGTCAGCACCCCTGGAAGAACAACTGGATGTAGAGATCGAAATCCTCTCCGGTCAGGAAGCCGTCGGGCACGGCCGCGGCGGTGCCGGAGGTGGCGACATCGGCGAGCAGGGCGCCGGTGATGGGGGACTGATAGGCGGTGAAGAAGGCGAGGATGAACGAGTCGAAGTCGGTGCCGGTGATGAAGCCGTCGGGCCCCGTGGAGAGGTCGGAACTGCCCTCGGTGGCGATGTCTGCGGAACTGCAGCCGAAGGCGACGGCGACGGCCTTGCCGTTGGCGGGGTCGACGGCGTTGAGGTTGATCCAGCCGAGGTTCTCGGCCCAGGCGTAGCCCTCGAGCCGGCCGGTAGCGGAGTTGAAGCGGGCGGGCTGAGGGGGCGTGGCGAGTGCGCCGCCGGAGAAGTTGATCCAGCCGCAGTTCTCGCTCCAGGCGAAGCCTGAAAGGTCGCCGGTGGTCGGGTTGCGGTTGACGCCGAAATCGAGCGTCGGGCCGACCATGGTGTTGGAGTACTGGACGTTGTTGGCCGGGGCGCCGTTGCCCAGGTTGATCCAGCCGATGTTCTCGCCCCAGATGAAGCCGCGCAGGATGTACTGCGCGACGACCGCGCCCTGCGAGGCGACGGGTGAACCGGCGTCACGGAAGTTGAGGAACCCGACGTTCTCGCCCCAGGCGAACTTGGCCGAGGGCAGGACGTTGGAGTTCTGGGCCATCGCGGGCGCGCCCGCGGCGAGCACGACGAGGCATGCGAGATTCCGTGCGATCATCGGCGCACCTCCTGCGGAAGAGTGTACCGGCAAGGGCGGAGCGAACCAGTCCCGATGTGGCGGAATTCCAGGCGTGGCATCAAGAAACAGGCCCCGGGGTCGACCCCGGGGCCTGGGAATATGGGCGGAGTTGCCGCGGTGCGGCTCAGCGGCACCCCTCGAAGTAGCAGCGGACGAAGATGGCGAAGTCCTCTTCATCGGTGGTGTTGTCGCCGTTGAGATCGGCCTGTCCGGCGGCGAACGCGGCGCTGAAAGCCGCGAGATCGGCCTCGTTCACGACGCCGTCGTGGTTGAAGTCGCAGGGGCAGTTGGGGGTGCAGTCGGTGTTGGCGCAGAGGGTTCCGGGCCCGCGGAAGCGGCCGTTCATCTGGGCGCACTGAGCCGGGGTGAGTTCGACGCAGACGCGCTCTCCGGCGGGGTTGGTGACGCAGCAGGCGCCGCGGATGATGGGGCGCGGGCAGGGCGCCGCGGCGCAGGAGGTGCCGTTGCCCCGGTAGGTGCCGCCGCGTTCGAGGCACTGGGCCTCGGTGAGCATGACGCAGAGCCCCGGCACGGTTCCGGGCGTTGCGACCGGGCCCGGCGGCAGGCAGCAGGCGCCGACGGCCGGCGGCTGCGGGCAGGCGGTCGCGGTGCACGAGGTGCCGTTGCCGCGGAAGACGCCCTCGCGCTTGGCGCATTGCTCGGCGGTGAGCACGAGGCACTCGATGCCGCCGGCGCTGGTGCGGACGCAGCAGGCGCCGGTGGGCGTGGGCTGCGGGCAGGCGGCGGCGGTGCAGGGCGTGCCGTTGCCGCGGTAGATGCCGCCCTGCTTCTCGCACTGCGCGGCGGTGAGCACGACGCACTGCACGCCGTTGGGAGTGTTGATGCAGCAGGCGCCGCGCGGCTCGGGCTGCGGGCAGGTGGTGTTGGTGCAGGCGGTGCCGTTGCCGCGGAACAATCCGCCGCGATCCTGGCACTGCGCGGCGGTGAGCATCACGCACTGCACGCCGTTGGGGGTCGTGATGCAGCAGGCGCCCAGGGGCGGGGGCTGCGGGCAGATGGTGCCGGCGCAGGTGGTGCCGTTGCCGCGGAACACGCCGCCGCGGTCCTGGCACTGTGCGGCGGTGAGCATCACGCAATGCACGCCGGTGGGGGTCGTGAGGCAGCAGGCGCCCAGGGGCGGGGGCTGCGGGCAGATGGTGCCGGCGCAGGTGGTGCCGTTGCCGCGGTAGAGTCCGCCGCGCTCGAGGCACTGGGCGGCGGTGAGCACGATGCAGGCGACGGCTCCGGTGGGGGTGCGCACGCAGCAGGCGCCGGTGGGTGTGGGCTGCGGGCAGGTGGTGCTGGTGCAGGCGGTGCCGTTGCCGCGGTAGAGGCCGGCGTGCTGCTCGCACTGCGCGGCGGTGAGGATGACGCACTCGACGCCGCCGGAAGCGGTGCGGACGCAGCAGGCGCCCGTGGCCGGCGGGGGTGCACAGAGCGTGGAGGAGCACGGGGTGCCGTTGCCGCGGTAGGTGCCGCCGTTGGCCAGGCACTGCGACTCGGTGGTGACGACGCAGAAGGTGCCGTTGGGGCCGGTGACGCAGCAGGCGCCGGTGGGCGGCGGGGGCGTGGGGCTGCAGAGCGTGTTGGTGCAGAGCGTGCCGTTGCCGCGGTAGGTGCCGCCCTGCTGCTGACACAGCAGCTCGGTGGTCATGATGCAGACGCGGGCGCCGGTGGACGTGGTGATGCAGCAGGCGCCGGTGGGCGTGGGCGTGGGCTGCGCGCTGGCGACGGAAGCCAGGAAGAGGCTGGCGAACGTGCCGAGACAGCGCGTGAGCCCCCGCGACAGAGAGATGGACATGTGGATCGCCTCGAGGAGATGGACCGTGGTGCCTGGCGGGCTCCGGCGCGGATGAACGCAGCGTCGGGTCGAGCCCGGGGACCGAACCGGTGACCGGTTACCGGAACTATCCAACGAGCGGATGGGTTGTGCAATGCCCGGATTGCGGCGTGATGGGTGCGGCGGGCGCAGACCTAGGGGATTCCCTAGGTGTCGTTGCGACACAGTCTCAACAGCCGGCGAGGTAGCACGCCATGAACGCGGCGAAGTCGTCCAGGTCGACGACCCCGTCGTGATTCACATCCGCGCTGGGGTCGCCGATGGACCAGGCCGCCATGAACGCTGCTTCGTCCGCGGCGTTGACCACGCCGTCGTTGTTCCAGTCGCAGAGGCAGGTGCGGCAGACGGTCGTCGCGCAGGTTGAACCGAGGCCTCGGTAGGTCCCCCCAAGGACGGAGCAGACCGCCGGCGACGTCTGAGCGCACAGCCAGGCGCCGGACGGGTCGGGCACGCAGCAGGCCCCTGTGCCGGGCGGGAACGGGGCGCACGTCACGGTTCGGCAATCGGTGCCGTCGCCTCTGTAGACGCCGCCGAGCAGCGCGCAGTGGTACTGCGTCGTGAACTGGCAGTTCTGCGGCGCGCCGCCGCCGCGAGAACTGCCCGGCAGGCAGCACGCGCCCCGAGGTGCGCCGGGGCAGAGTGTTGCGGCGCAGGAAGTCCCGTCGCCTTTGTAGACGCCGCGCGATGCGGAGCAGGCAACGCGGGTGATGTTCTGGCAGGTGCCGTCGGGCATGCAGCAGGCGCCGGACGGCGGCGGGGGGATCGGGCAGTTGGCGGATCGGCAGTCGGTGCCGTTGCCGCGGTAGACGCCGGCGCGGATGGTGCACTCGGCTTCCGTGACGAACGCGCAGGGGCCCTGGGGGTTGTTGCGCGTGCCGACTGCGGGGCCGGAGGGGAGGCAGCAGGCGCCGCGCGGAGCGCCCGGGCAGACGGTGGTCGCGCAGAGCGTCGAATCGCCCCGGTAGACGCCGCCCTGCGCTGCGCAGGCGGCGCGGGTGAGCTGGGCGCAGGAGCCGTTGGCCAGGCAGCACGCGCCGGTGGGCACGGGCGGCGGCGGGCACTGGAGGGTGCGGCAGGTGGTGCCGTTGCCTCGGAAGGTGCCGCCCTGGGCGCGGCACTGCAGCTCGTTGAGGTCGAGGCAGGCGCCGGGGCTGTTGGGCCGACTGGAGGGGAGGCAGCAGGCGCCGCGCGGCGCGTTGGGGCACGGGTTGGAGCCGGCGCAGGTCGTGTTGTTGCCGCGGTAGGTCCCGTTGAGCGCTGCGCAGTCTGCGGCGGTGACGATGACGCAGACGAGATTGCCGGCGGCGTTGGTGGCGCAGCAGGCGCCGGTGACGGGGCCGCCCTGGGCCGGGCACGCGGCCGCGGGCAGGATCGACGCGGCGGCGCAGGCGAGCGGCGCGATCGCGCGGAGCGCGGCACGGAGCAAGGCGCGGAACGGCATGGCGAACCTCCCAGACGAGTTCCCGGCGGTTGGCGGTCGGAACGAGCCGGCGCTGTACTATCGATCGCGATGCCGAAGAACGCAACGCCAAAGTCCGCGGAATCGCCGACGCGATGGGCGACGTACCCCCGCCTGACGGCGGCGGGGGGCGTGCTGCTGGCGGTCGCGCTGGTGATGAGCCTGCTGCTGTCGCTCGAGGCGCTGGGGGCGCTGTCGCTGCCGGGGTGCGGTCAGGGCAGCCCGTGCGCCCGCGCGGCGGCCAGCGCGTGGGGCAGCGTGCCGGGGCTGGGTTGGCCGGTGAGCTTCCTGGGGCTGGCGTACTTCGCCGGCGCGCTGGCGGCGTGGGCGATGGCCGGCGGTCGTCCGGGGCGCACGGGCATCGCGTGCGTTCGCGCGGCGGCGGCGGTGTCG
>JAEUIX010000152.1 GCA_016794945.1 Phycisphaerae bacterium | reverse complement strand
GCGTCATTCATGAACCGGTCGGCCTCGCTGGTCCCCTGGAACTGCTCCGAGGGAGCGGCCGGCGGCGCGGCGTTCGAGCTCGCGCCGGGCGACGACGGGGCGCCCCCGGCCGGGCCGGCTGCCGCCGCGCCGACGGGAGTTCCCTCGACCATCTGACCCGCGGGCGTGTTCGCGGCCGCGCCCTGATCGCCGGCGGGGTTGCCGCCGCCGAAGAACGTGTTCGAAGGCTCCGCGGCCGCCGTGTCGCCGTTCTCCGCACCCTCGGGCACGTGAGACATGGGCTTGCCGTCGCCGGCGGGCGCCGCGGGAGCAGCGGGCGGCATCGAGCCGGGCTGCTTGTTCTTCCAGGGGTCGGCCGACGGCACCGGCACCACCGACTCGGGCTTGATGGGGTCGGTCGGGAAGTTGGTGGACCCGTACGGCTGCGGGTTGTACGCCGGGGGCTGCGTCGCCGCCGGGATGGCCCGGATCCGGTCGTTCATCTCCGAGCTCAGCAGCCCGTCGAACGTCGCCTGCGTGGGCCACAGCTCGCGCTGGCCGGTCAGCCGCTCGCGGAGCCGCAGCGCATCGGTCTGGCGCGGGTTGAGCGACAGCGACCGGCTCAGGGTCCACAGGGCCTTGCGCATGTCGCCCTCGCGGTAGTACCGCTCGGCCTCGACGTTGAGCTGCGCCGTCATGCGGTCGCGGCTCCAGGGCAGCAGGCCCTGCCGGTAACCGGCCCGCACCCGGTCGATCGTGTTGCGGGCGTCCTCGCCCTGGCTCAGCAGCACGTTGTCGTTCACGATCGACGGCGTGATGAGGAAGATGATCTCCTCGCGCTTGTTGTCGTCGTCGTGCCCGCGGAACGCCGTCCCGATGATCGGGATGTCGCCCAGGAACGGGACCTGCGACCGGTTGGACTTGATCTCTTCCTTGAACAGGCCGCCGATGACGATCGTCATGCCGTCCTTGACGATCACGTTCGTCACGACTTCCTGCGTCGTCTCGTCCGGGATGATCACCGTGCCGGCGCTGGTCGTGTACGGCGTGGTCGTCGCGCTGGAGACCTGCGGCTTGAGCTCCATGCGGATGTCGCCGCTGGCCGAGACGAACGGCCGGAAGTACAGCTGCACGCCCGTGTCCAGGAACTGGACAGTCTGCGTCGTGCTGGTCTCGGTCGCCGTGCTGCTGAGGTAGCCCAGCCGCTGGCCCACGAGCACCCGCGCCGGCTGGCGGTTCAGCGTCAGGAGCTTCGGATTGGCGAGCACCGCGGTGTCGCCCACCTCGTCCAGGAACTTGGCCACCACCTGCACGTTGTCGGCGATGACGCCGATCTTCAGCGTGCTCGCTCCGTCCGTCTTGCCCGGGGTGCTCACCACGCCCACGCCCCGGTTGTCCGCCAGAGAGGCCGGCGGCGAGGCGCCGCCGCCCGAGCGGATCGCGTTGGCGATGCCCAGCGGCCCGCCCAGCGCCCCGGCGAACTCGTTGAACTTCAGGTCGCCGATGATCGAGAAGTCGACGCCGAAGGCGTTCTTCTCCGTCAGCTTCGTCTGCATCACCGTGGCCTCGACCAGCACCTGCGCGGGCTTGGTGTCCAGCTCGATCAGCAGCTTCTCGATCGCGGCGATGTTCTCCTCGAAGTCGATCACCACGATCGTCGCGCCCAGGGCGTAGTCGTCCTTGCCCGTCGGCGAGGAGTCCGGGATGCTGAAGTTCTCGGTCTTGTTGCTCGTCTTGATCTCGCCGCCCGTCGACAGCATCGGCTTGACGAACTCGGCCGCGTCCACGGCGTTGAGGTAGTTCAGCCGCATCACCTTCGCCGCCCGCTTCGACAGCGCCTTGCGGATCTTCTCCAGCTCCTCGGCCGTGTAGACGTAGATGAAGTTGCCCTGCTGGATCCAGCCGAAGCCGTTCACGTGCAGAATGGCGTCCAGCGCCTCGTCGAACGTGACGTTGTACAGGTCCGCCGAGATCTTGCCGCTGACGTTCTTGCTGGCGATGATGTTCTTCTGGCTCTGGATCGCCAGCAGCTCCAGCACGTTGGCGATGTTCTCGTCCTTCACGTGCAGGTCAACCGTCATCTGGTCGCTCACGCGCACCTTGGCCTTGTCACCCTCCTTGGGCTGGCCGGGCTTCATGGGGTCGCGAACCACCGCCGGCTGGCCGCCGGTGATCGGCTTGTCCGGGCTGCTCACGCGGACCGGGTCGCCGGCGGGCTGCGCCAGCGCGCCCACGGACAGCGCGGTCGACGCCAGCGCGGCCACGAAGGCCGACGGGATGCTTCCGGCCTGCTCGAAGATGCGACGGGGAGTGCGGGCCTGGGACATGTCTGATCTCCGGTTGCTGTGGCTGTTCGAAACGGCTCTGCCCACTGGGCGCCCGCCCGATCAATCCCGGACCGTGCGCCGGAAGGTGTGTCGTCAACCCCGGCCAGCGACTTTGGGCGAACTGGGAAAGCCCTGCCGCTTGGCCCGGTTCGGGGGACCGGTCCCGCCCCGCGGAGGCGCACCGTCACCGCCGCCGCCGCCCGGCGTGGATCGAGACGCATCCCGCGTTTCAGGAATCCCGGCGCCGCCTCACCGGTGCGTCGGACGCGCCGGCGGCAGGTCGCTCACCTCAACGGGCTTGCCACGCTCGCTCGGCGCCGACCGATCGTCCCCCGGAGACGGCGCGCCGGCCCGATCCGCACCGGGCTCGGGCGTCGCGATCGCGGTCCGGGGATGACCGGTCACCAGGATCAGCCGCGCCCACAGCAGGATCCCCAGCGCACACACCGCGGCGGCGAACCCGCCCATCCGCCAGCGTCCAGCTCGCAGCGCACGCGTGCCCACGGCTCAGTTCCCCTCGATCTTGCGGACGCTGATCCGTCCCGTGTACGGCTCGATCACGATGTCGTACACCTGGTCGTCGCTGGTGACGCGGATGGTGCCGCCCAAACCGGGCGTGTCGCCGCTGGCCGCGGCCGCGGGCGAGCCCATGTCGTCGAAGATCAGCGTCGATGTGCCGTTGAACGTCGCCGAAGCGATGCGAGCACCGCCCGTCGCGGTGCCCCCGATCGTCACGACGTACCGGCCGTCCGGCCGGGCGGGATCGAACATCGTGTTGACCGCCGGATCGACGGTCGCGCCCGGGATCGACACCAGCGTGTACCGCGAGTTGGGCACGTCGAACACGATGGCCCGTCGCTGCTGGAACGCGATCGCATCGGACTGCGCGAAGGTGATGTCCGAGACGATCTGGCGGATCGCACCTTGCACCCGCAGCACACCCACCGACCCCATCTGCGGGATCACCATCGCCCCGGCGATGCCCAGGATCGACACCACCACCAGCATCTCGATGAGGGTGAACGCGCGGCGGCGGCGGCTGGTGCTACGGATGCAGCATCGGTCGTGGCGGGTCATGCGGACGGTCTCCCACCCCTGCGGGCCTTCAGTCGGCCTTCGGCGGGTTCTTGATCTCGACCGCGGGCATCTCCGTCACCTTGACGTTGATGCCCTTGTCCAGCTTGGCTTCGATTCGGCCGAGCCGGGCGTTGGCGTCGTTCATGGCCTCGGTCAGCTTTCGGATGTTCTCGGCCTGGTTG
>JAEUIX010000041.1 GCA_016794945.1 Phycisphaerae bacterium | reverse complement strand
TTGGTCGCTGCAGGACGCCATCAACTCCGCCTGCGCCGTCTCGACGCTCTCCGGTGAACCGCAGACGGTCTACGTGATGCCCGGCGTCTACGCCGGACCGATCAACGTGCCGGGCGGGCGCGTCACGCTCGCCGCGGCGGTTCCCGGAACGGTCCGCATCGACGGGCCGATCACCGTCAGCACCGGTGTCGGCGGCAACGTCATGTTCGTCGACCTGGAGTGCTCTGCCCAGTTCACCGCCGTCAGCACCACCTTCGGCGTGGGAGGGGTCTTCACGCTGCAGCGGTGCACGGTGCGGAGCGAACTCGGCGCCGCGGTCGCCCTGGACGGCTCCGCCGGCGGCAGCGCCTCGATGTTCGGTTCCACGATCGTCCCGGGGGCGGGCAGCGCGGGCGTGCAGAGCGTCGGCGGCGTGTCGTTCAACTCGGGCCTTTCCATCATGAACTCTACCGTCGGCCCCTCGCCCTTCAGCCCGAGCTTCTCGGGCCGGAGCCTGTCGCTGCAGCGCACGGACCTGGGCCCCTGCGACGGCACCACCTTCAACGCGCCCGTCGAACTCGCCGCGTCCACGGCCTCGATCCACAGAGCGACGTTCCGCACCGGGACCGGGGCCGTGTTGACCCTGGACGCCGCTTCGACCGCCGTGATGACCCATTGCACGGTCGACACGCCGACCGATCCGTGCATGACCGCGCCCACGCTGGGCAGCCTGCGCGTCGGCAGCCTCGCCTACCTGAGCGCGGGCGACACGCTCCCGGCCACGGCGACGCTGCTCGACGTCGACGCCGGCCTGCACGTGCCCAGGACGGACCGCCCGGCCGCGATCACCGCGCCGTACACCTTTACCGTCACGCCGTCGCTCCTTGACTCGCCGCCGATGTCGGTCTCCTCGACCTCGCTGGTGCCCAACCTCAACGCCGACATGCTCGACGGGCTGCACGCCGCGGCCTTCATGAGCGCCGGCGCCACGCTGGGCGGCGATTGCTCAGGCGCGATCGGAGCGGTCTCTGTCGACCGGATCAAGGGCCGGTCCGTCTCGGACGCAACGCCGACGGAAGGTCAGGTGCTCAAGTTCACCGGCGGCACATGGGCCCCTGGCCCGGACGCGGGCGCCGCCTACGTGCAGGGCCCGGGCATCTCGATCTCGGGCGGCACCATCTCGGTCGCGACCCTGGGCGTCACCTCCGGCATGCTCGCGCCCGACTCGGTGAACGGGTCGACCGTCGCGGACGGAACGATCAGTTCCGCGGATCTGCAGTTCGACACCGCGTCGCTGACGCGGGTCAGCGGGGGGCGCATGACCGTTGACGGGCTCTCGGTTGTCGTGGGCCCGCCGTCCGGAGCCCTGAGCGACTTCAGCGTGCGGGCCTTCGACCCGGCACGCTCGGCGGTGGCGCTCAGCCACGCCGACCCGTTCACGCTGAAGCCGACGCTGACCGCCGAAGGCTCGGGCCGCAACACCTGGTGTACGGAAGTTCGGGTCACCGATCCCGCCGGCAATCAGCCGGCGTTGAGGGCGTCGTCCGTTTCCCTGTCTCCGGCGGCATCGGCCCTCGTGGCCGAGATTCCGGCGGGTCCGGGCAGTGCGATCGTCGGCATCAACCCCGGCGCTGGGTTCGCCGTCTTCGGCCAGGGGCGCCTCGGCTCCACGGGACCCAAACCCTTCCACATCGACCACCCCCTGGACCCGGCGAACCGATTCCTCACGCACTACGCCGCCGAGGGTCCACAGCCACTCAACCTCTACCGGGGGACCGTGCTGTGCGATGCCGACGGGCGTGCCCAGGTCGTGCTGCCCTCCTACTACGAGTCGATCAACACGGACCCGCAGTACCAACTCACGTGCGTCGGCGGCTTTGCGCCCGTCTTCATCGAATCCGAGATCGCCGACGGACGCTTCGTGATCGCCGGCGGAAGGCCCGGGCTCAAGGTCTGCTGGCAGGTCACGGCCGCGCGGAACGACGCTTACATCCGGGCGTACGGCGCGCCGGTCGAGACCGACAAGCCCGCCGAGTTCCGCGGTCGGTACCTGCACCCCGAACTCGTGGGCCGGCCGGCCGGCGAGGGCATCTTCCGGCCGGCGTCCGACCGTCAGAACCCCGTCGCGCAACGCCCCTGACCTCGGGCGAAGCCTGTCAGCCCATCGGAACCACGATCTTCTCGCCCTTGGGCAGGGACGACGGCCTGCCCGGCGACGACAGGTCCACCATCTCGGCCACCGGCCGGTTCTGGTACGTGATCCACACCGGCCGCTTCAGCAGTTCGTGCGCGAACGGCTTGCCGCTGTTGCCCGTGCAGTGCGAGCATGCTTCCAGCGGCACGTCGCGGCTGTGCATCGCCAGCAGCCGACGGCGCGTGAGCCGGCGCAAGTCGATCGAATCGCGTTCGGCCGACAGCCCCACGAGCTGCGCGATGTACCCGCCCCGCATGCAGCGGTGCAGGCGGCCGTCCTGCAGGCCGATGCACGAGTCCTTCATCCAGCAGCGGTCCCAGATCTGCCGCACCAAGTCCCCATCGTCGTTGCGCTGCGTGCTGAACACCTCGTTGAACACCGGGATGTCGTCGATCGTCACCTTGGGTTCGCGCCCGGGCGGCACCTCCACCTTCACGCCCGGGTACTTCGACACCTTCACCACGTCCACCAGCGACCAGAAACGCTCGGTCATGCGCCCCAGAAGCGAGCCGTTGGTGATCACGTGCACCTCGGCGAACAGCCCCGAGGCGCGGATCTCGTGCAGGGTGTCGTCGATCCGCGGGTGCAGCAGCGGCTCGCCGCCGATCACGCGCACCGTCCCCACCCGGGCCACACGCCCCAGCAGCCGCAGCTGCGACCGCAGCTCCTCGGGCTCGAGCAGCTTCTTCTCCAGCGCCGGGGCGGCGTGGTTGCACCCGCGGCAGGCGATGTTGCAGTGGTTGATGATGTGGATCTCCATCCCGCGGATCAGCAGCGGGCCGAAGTTCCTGCGCCACCAGCGGCTGAGCTTGCTCATCCCTTGGCCCCGTTGTTGCCGGGCGCGGGAGCGTCGGCGGGGGCCTTGGGGGGCGCCCAGCCGGCGGGCCTGCCGACGGCCGGGGCCAGCAGCGCGTGCAGCGCGAAGGCGGTGCCGAAGTTGGCGGTGCGCTTGAACACCCGGTCGGTCCACGACCCGTCCTCGCTCCGCACGCTGAACATGAGCCGGTTCAGCCGCTCGCGGTACCCGGCGCGCTCGGCCTCGGGCAGCAGTTCCACCGCCAGCGCCGCGTACCGGTGCCCGTACATGAAGTAGTACGGCGCGACCATGTACGGCGGCACGTGCGTGCCGGTCATCGTCCGACGCTTGTCGAACTCCGCCCAGTGCTCGATGAATTTGTCCACCGCGTTGCGCACCCGGTCCACGCTGCCACGCCCGGCCAGCAGCAGCGTGGACTCCGTCACGCACATGCGCCCCATTGCCCCCGGCACCGAATCGCCCTGGCCCGTGCGGGCCGCGGCGGCGCCGCTGTACACCACCGTGCCCTGAGCCCCGCGCGACCGCTCCAGCGATTCGAGCCCGCGCACCACCAGCCCGTCGTCCACCGCGTACCCCTGCGCCCTGGCCGCGAACAGCGCCATCAGCGCCGGGCCCGTGACGAAGGGCGCGGGGGTCTTCTCGCTGGCGTAGTTCCACCCGCCGGGTGTTCCCGGGGCGATCTCCAGCTTCTTGAGCCCCTGGAGGTAATAGGCGATGGCCCGCTCGGCCGGCTCGGCCAGCGTCTTGGGGATCGCTCCGCGCTTCTTCATCTCGACCAGCAGGTGCAGCCCGTAGATGTGCCCCCATACCCGCACGTCGTACCCGCCCTGATAGGTATCGGGGGACATCAGCGGGTGCTCGATGGCGCCGCAGACGAACTTCGCAGCGCGCTCGACCGCGGCCTTGCGCCGGCCGTCCTCGGCGTACCCCGGCGCCTCCAGCAGCGACATGGCCACGATCGCTGTCCCGCCCACGCGGTACCCGACGGGGATCTGCCCGCCCACCCGGTACACCCCCTCGTAGGGCCACTCGCTGTTCTCCAGCCCTTCCTGCATCGACAGCAGCAGATCGACGGACCGCTTGACCGCCTGGTCGATGGTCCTGTCATCCACTTTCACCTTCTCCGCGGGCGTCGCCTCGACGCGCTTGACCTGCGGGCTGGCCGGCAGCATCGGCCACCCCAACGCGTCGCGCGCCGGCTGGCGCGCCGGTGGCCTGGGCTGGTCCTTGGCCGGCGGCGCGGGCTGCGGCTTCGGCGGCTCGGGCTGCCACCCGGTCGATCCCGCCAGCACCATCAACGCCAGTGTGAGTCCGTGCATCCGTTGCTCCGTGGTTCAACAGCGTACCAGACGAACAGCCTCCCGGCCCCCGACCATGCCGCGTCGGCTCACCCCGGCGCCACCCACCGCACCGGCCCGATCGCCCAGGGCGCCAGCGACCAAGCCCGGCGCGCCGGTCCGTGCCACCAGTGCACCTTCCGCCACGGGCGGCGGAGCGCACGTTCCTGCGCACCGTCCTTGCGCGACCAGGGGTGCCAGAACACCGATCCCCTGGCCGCGGCGGAGGCCTCATCGTCCTGAACCTGGTCGTTGAACACCCCCGGCAGTGCGTGCCACGGCACCTGCGCCCGCATGAACGCCGACTGGTCGCGCTGGCCGAACCGCGTCCATTGCCTGAACCACCGGTCGAACGCCGCCGTCGCGACCGGGCCCCGCCTCCAGAGCAGCACGCCGGCGTTCGCCTGGACCTGCCCGGGCCGCACGGACCGGCGGGTCACCCGCTGCTCCGGCGTGTCGGCGGAGGCGTCCGCCGGATCGAACGGCACGGCGTGCGCATCGGCCACGGCTCCGATCGAGTCGTCCCTGACATGCTCGAACACGGCGGCCCATCGGCGCATCGGGACGATGTCGCAGTCCAGGTACAGCGTCGTTCGGAAGGGCGAGTACCGTGCCATCCGCGTCTTGATGAACCGCGATGGGTACTGCGAGCAGCGCGGCGGCCGGACCATCCCCACCCACACCCCCAACCGCCGCCCTGCGTCCGCCGCCGCGGCGAGGTCCGAGAGGACGGCGACCGGCTCGTCGGGCTCGAGCGCGCGCAGCCGCTCGATGCTCGCTTCGGCGTCACGGAGGAAGTACGGGTCTCCGGTCGCAACGTAGAGCACCCCGCGCTCGGCGACGGGCCCCTGGTGGGTGATCCCCATGCCCGCAGGCTACCACGGCCGGGGCCGCCGGGAGGGCGCACGGGGTGGTACGCTCGGGGCATGTCCAGAGTCCAGGAGTTCCAGCGGTTCCGCGCCCGGCTCAACGACCGCATCCTGACCGAACGGCCGGGGCGTGCCGGCGGCACGCTCAACACCAGGCGTTTCTTCACGCTCGACGGGGCGTGCTACAAGGACGGAGCGCTCGACGCCCGGACCAAGGAACTGCTCGGCCTGGTGGCCAGCATGGTGCTGCGCTGCGACGACTGCATCGCGTACCACATCATCGAGTGCGCCCGGGCGGGGGTGACCGACGAGCAGTTCTTCGAGGCCTTCGACGTGGCGCTGATCGTCGGCGGGTCGATCGTGATCCCCCACCTGCGCCGGGCCGTCGATTTCCTGGACGAGCACCGGGCCGGCCCCCCGGAACCCCCGGGCTCCACGGCTCGGCCCGCCTCCGCATAGACTCGACCCTGACCGATGGAAACCTCCTGGTACATCTGGTGGGGCCTTGGGCTGCTGGCGACCTACCTGCTGGGCTCGATCCCGTTCGGCCTGCTCATCGCGCTGGCCAAGGGCATCGACGTCCGTCACCACGGCTCGACGAACATCGGCTCGGCGAACGTCGGCCGCACCCTGGGCCGAAAGTACGGCGTGCTCACGTTCCTGCTCGACGGCGCCAAGGGCTTCGTTCCGGTGCTCCTCTCCGGGTGGATCATGGGCACCATCAACCGGCCCGACACGCCGCCGGCCATGGCCTGGGCCTGGCTGGCGTTCGGCGTCGCGGCGATCACCGGGCACATCTTCCCAGTCTGGCTCCGGTTCAAGGGCGGCAAGGGCGTCGCCACGGGGTTCGGCGCCGTGCTGGCGGTGTTCCCCATCCTGGGCATCCCGGCCATCCTCTCGATCGCGCTGTGGTTCATCCTGGTGAAGGTCACACGCTACATCGGCCTGTCGTCGTGCATCGCGGCGGTGACGCTGCCGCTGTGGGTCTTTGCCGTCTACCCGATGTGCAAGGAACTCGGGATCTTCTTCGAGCGCATGAGCCGGTACGCCGACCGCAGCGACTGGGTGCTGTGGCCGTACCTCACCGCCGCCGTGGGCATGGCGGTGCTGGTCGTCTACGCCCACCGGGGCAACCTGCGGCGCATGCTCGAGGGCACGGAGCTGCGCGTCGGCGAGCGTCCCCGAACGGTGGGGCCCGCCGAGCCGGCCGGGCGGTCCTGACGCGGTTCTTCACAAAGCCCTGCCACGGGAACGCCGCGCCGGAGCCCTTGGATCGCCGCGCGCATTCCTACGATCGGCCGTGATCGACCGTGCCCCGACTCCCGACGCACCGACCTCGCCCGCGGCGCCCGTCGCCGCGGAGGCGGGAGTTGGCGCCGCGCTGTCCGGCGCGCAGGCCCCTTCGATCCGGCACTTCGTGACCGACGGGTCGATCGCTCGCCTGTGCGACGAGATCGCCAGCCTGGCGGGGGTGCCGATCTGGCTGCGCGACACCGACGGAACGGTGATCAGCCCCGCCGAGCCGGCCGAGCCGGCCGGTGCGCTGTGGAGGGTGCAGCCGGCCGGCGAGGGGGCCCGTCGCGCCTACGAGCGGGTCGGACGGCCCTTCCGCGACGGCGAGCGGCTGTTCGTTGCGCCGCTGAAGACGAGCATCGGCGAGCTGGGCTCGATCGTCATGCCGGCGGACGGCGCGGGCGCCGACGCCCCGGCTCGCCACGCGCTGGAGCGTGCGCTGACCATCCTGGCGTCGACGGCCGTCGAATCGTGCGAGGGGGCGATCGCGATCCAGCGACGCGTCGACGAGCTGGGGGCCCTGTTCCGGCTCTCGTCGATGCTCACGCACGCGCGCGACCCGGACCGGGTGCTGGCCGCGGTGCTCGACGTGGCGCTCGAGACGCTGCGGTGCGACGCGGGGTCGATCGCGGTGCTGGACGAGGCGACGGGCGAGCTGCACCACCGGTTCACGCGGGGGCTGAGCCCGCGCTGGCTGGCCGACGGCACGCCGCTGTCCATCGACGGCGCGCTGCGCGAGCGGGCCCTGGCGGGCGATGTCGTCGTCGTCGAGGACCTGCGGAACGACCCGCGCATCGCCGACCCGTCGCGCCCGCGCGCCGAGGGGCTGGTCGGGCTGATCACCACAGGTCTCATCGAGGAGGGCCGCCCGGCGGGTCAGATCCGCCTCTACACGCGGGCCCCCCGCCAGTTTCCCCCCAGCGAGCGCCGGCTCCTGCGCTCCCTGGCCGACCACGCCGCCATGACCCTCGCCCACGCGCGCCTGCGCATCCTCCGCGAGCAGGATCAGCAGATGCAGCGGCAGCTCCGCGTGGCGGCCGACGTGCAGCGGCGCATGCTGCCGCGGTCCATGCCCCAGGCCCCGCGCTTCGACATCGCCGCCAAGTACGCGCCGAGCTACCAGCTCGGGGGCGACTTCTACGACATCTTCGAGCAGCGCGGGCACCTGGGCGTGGTCGTCGGCGACGTTTCCGGCAAGGGCGTGCCCGCGGCGTTGCTCATGAGCGCCATCCGCGCCACCCTTCGGGCCTACGTCAGCGACGACCGCCCGCTCGACCAGGTGATCGGGGGCGTCAACTGGGCCACCTGCCGCGACACGCTCGAGAGCGAGTTCGTCACCATCTGGTGCGGGCTCATCGACCCGCGCACGCTCCGGCTGAGCTACTGCGCCGCCGGGCACGACCCGGCCATCGTCTTCGGCGCCGACGGGCGCACCACCGAACTGGACGTGGGCGGCATGGCCGTGGGCATCGACCCCCAGCACGCCTACCCCCTGGGCGAGCACACGCTGCGCCCCGGCGACGTGCTGGTCGCCTACACCGACGGCCTGCCCGACGCACGCTCGTTCGACGAGCAGCGCTTCGGCAAGCACCGCGTCCGCGAAACCATCGCCCAGTTCCTCAGGGCCGAACCGGGGGCCACCGCTCAGCGCATCGTCGAGCACGTCTCCTGGACGCTGCGGCAGTTCGTCGGCATCCGCCTGGCGGCCGACGACGTCACGCTCGTGGTCGTCCGCGTGCGGTCGTGAGCACCCGACCGCGCTGCCTCACGCCGCGGGCTTGCGGTCGTCCGGCGGCGGCAGGCCCGGGAACCGGTAGTTCTCGACCTGATCGCGCAGGCCGTCGAGCCCGCGCTGCAGGTCGTCGAGCATGGCGTCCACCCGCGTCACGAGGTCGCGCGTCCGCGTCGGCAGGCCGGCCCGCAGGTTCGGCGCCGCCACCCGCGCCCGCGCCTCGGCCAGCGCCTGCGCCGGGAACCGCAGCACATCGTCGCGCTGCGCGGGTTCGTCCAGCGGTGTGAGCGTCAGCCTGAGTCGTCCCATGGCGCGGTCCTCCGATGCCTCCGGAGTCACCACGCCGTATCGGCCCGGGCGCCCGGCGTCTGAACCGGGCGGGCGCGCACGGGAACCACCCCCGCTTCTCCGGACCTTCTCCGCCGACACGCGTTCGCCGGGTTCACGCGCGCCCCCGCCCTGGGCGCCGCCATCACGGGTTCGATAACCCGGCGGCTACTTGTTCACGTCGCCGGGTCGCCGCTCGCCGGGCGGGTTCGGCGCCGCCTCGGGGGGCGCCGGCGGCGGCGTGGGAGCGGCCCGGATCACCTCCGGCCACACCTCGCTCAGCAGTTCCACCAGTTCCGCCGTCGCCGCTCCGCCCGGACGGAATCGAGTCCGCATCGCCTGCAGGCCGTTCTCCAGCCACAGCGGCTCGCCGTACTGCACCCCGAGGTACGCCAGCAGCATGCCCGCGTCGTCTGCCATCACGCCTGTCGGCCGCCGGATCTCGGCCGTCAGCCGGTCCGCCTGCCCCGACGCCCATTCCTTGGTCATCATCGACGCCTTGCCGTAGCGCACCGGCACCAGTTCCGGCCGGTCCGTGAACAGTTCGCGCATCGTCGCCGCCGCAGAAAGGAACAGCCCCGCTCCCAGCTGCGCGTGCATCCGCCCCACCCGCGCCAGAGCGTCGCCGCGCTTGGCGCCCAACGCGCCCGCGAACGCCTCCTCCGCGTCGAAGTACCGCCCCGCGGCCATCAGGTCCTGCCCGCGGCGCATCAGACGCCCGTACAGATCCAGGGACGCCGCGTCCGGAGACGCCAGCGTGTCGATCCGCGGTCCCATGCGCTTCAACACGTCGGCCGCCGCCAGGTCCTTCACTCCCGTCTGGCCCGGCCGGCGTGCACCGGGCACGGGCAGCGGCTTGCCGTCCGGACCGATCGCCGGCGGCGGCTGCACGGGCCGGGGCATCAGATCGTCGTTCGGCGTGCGCAGCCTGTCGCGCAGCGCGTCGAGATCCTCCAGCCACTGGGGCTTCCCGCTGGGGGCCACGGCGCCCGGCCCTTGCGGGGCTGCGCCGATGGGCGGACGAGGCTGCGACCCGTCGGGGTTCAGCGGCTTGCCGTCGGGGCCGATCCCCGGGGGCAGCGGCCGGCCGTCCGGCCCGGCGCCGGGGGGCAGCGGTCGGCCGTCCGGGCCCAGCAACGGGCGCGTCTCGGCCGGCCGTTCGGGTCTGTCCGGGCCGCGCCGTTGACGGAAGTCGTCCAGGATCGGTGCGTAGGGCGTGCCGTCGGGACGCAGTCGCGGATCGATCGGCCCACCCGGGGGCTGCAGATCCGGCTTGTCGACGCGCGCGTCCAACCGGGGATCTGGCTTGGCCCGCGCATCCAGTTCGCGCTGGCGCAGGAAGTCCGTCGGCGGCACCACCCCCGGCACCGTGCGCTCGAGCCCCGTGAGCCCCGCGTCGTTCGTCAGCGGGTTCACCCGAACGCCGCCCAGCGGCGACGCGGAAATGAAGGTGTCGTTGCCGCGCTCGTCGCGCGAATAGCCCATGATGGTCGGCAGCCTGCTGGAGAGGCTGTCGATGCCCGTTGCCGAGCGGATGCTCCGCCCCGTGGCGCCCACCGCCAACGGGTCGCGCGGGTTGATGGCAGCGTCCAGCCCCGTCGGGTTGATGCCGCCGGTCTGGGCTCGGAAGAGGTAGTCCAGCGCCGAGGAGGAGCGAATGCCCCGCGCCGCCGCGCCGCTCAGAGCCGAATCGCGCTGGAACGAGTAGATGCCGCTGCCGCCAAGGGTCCCGCGGAACTCGCTGGTGCTCGACAGGCTGGTGCCGCCGCGGAAGCTCTTGCCGCCGGGGGCGTTGCCGCTGATCACCGCCTCGTTGAAGCGGATCATGGCGTTGATGTCGCGCGTCCTGGTGTTGTACCGGTCGCCGGTGGCGCTCAGGCCGCCGTCCAGGGCACGCCCATCGCCGGGGTTGCGCGCCGGCTGCGCCGAAGCGGCGCCGGCCAGCCCCGCCGCCGCCACCAGCGCCAGCACCGCCGACCCCGCAGACCTTCGTTCCTCGCGCAACTGTTTCATGGCTGCATCCCTCGACCGTGCCGCACCGGACAATCCAACAAAGGCTATACGAACGGGCGGCACGCGGCGGATGACGCCGCCGCGCACCGCCGAAACCCCTCGATCGGTCCGATCGACCCCGTCCGCGCACCAGGGGATCGGCAGGCCCGGTCGATACCATCGCTCACGTGCTGCCCGGCGAATCACCCAACCCGCGCGGCGACGACGCCAGGGATTTCGCCCTGGTGGACGCCATCCGCCGGGGCGATCACGCCCGGTGGGGTGAACTGCTCGCCCGATATCAGGACCGCCTGTACGCCGTGTGCTTCCGGACCCTCGGCGGCGGCACCCGCGCCCACCAGCACGCCGCCGACCTATGCCACGACTCCATGATCCGGATCATGCAGGGCCTGGGGTCCTTCGACGGCTCCAGCAAACTCTCCACCTGGATGATCCGCGTCACCATGAATACCTGCCTGTCGTGGCTGCGGGCACAGCGACACCGTGCCCACGCCAGCCTCGATGCACCCCGCCAATCGGGGGAGAGCGATTCGGGCTCTGGACGGGTCGAGACTGGATCGGAATCGCTCCCCGGAGGGGAACCCCCGGCCGCGTCGAACGTCGAACGAACTGAACAGCGGCGCCGTGTGGCCCGGGCCCTGGAAGGCCTGGACCCCGAGCAGCGTGCGATCCTCGTGCTGCGCGACCTGCAGGGTCTCGAGTACGACCAGATCGCCGAGGTGCTCGGGACACCCGTCGGCACGGTCAAGAGCCGCTTGTTCCGAGCTCGCGCAGCGCTCCGCGCGGCCGTTGAAACCCTGGAGCGCCCCGCCCGGCGAACCCAGCCCGGCTGACACGACCCGCCCTTCACCCCACCGGCCATGAACCTCGAGCGATTCCAACTCGACGAGTCCGACGCGCTGGCGTTCGTCGAGGGCGAGCCGCTCCCGACGGATCGGCTCGCGCGGCTGCGCCACGCGATGCGTGCCGACCCTTCGATCGCCGCCGGGCTCGAGGCCATGCGCGCCGACCGCGAAGCGCTCGGCACGCTGACCCCCGTGCGGGCGCCGGCCGACCTGCTCTCCCGCGTGGAAGCCACCCTGGAACGCCAGAGCCTGCTCGACGCCGGCACGCTCAACGGGCACGCCGCGGCACTTCTGGAACCGGCGGTGGACTCCATCCCGATTTCGTCGCTGCAGCCCAGTCGGCGCGGCCCGATCGCGACGGTGCTCGCCAGCCCCTGGTCGCGCCGCGTGGCGCTGGCCGCGGGCGGCGCGCTGGTCGTCGGCGGCGGGCTGCTGATCGCGCGGTCTTTGGCGCCGCAGCGTCCGGCGCAGCCGCTGGCCGATCGCACGACCGACCGCTCGGCGCCGAGAACCGACAACGTCGAGCCCCGCGTGATCGCCGACGGGCGCACCGGCCCCCGGAGCGCCGGCCCCGGTACAGCGCCCGCAACGCCCCCCACACCCGCCGACACGGTCCCCGCAACGGCGAACCCGGCCGTGGCGTCGCACGATCCGCCGTCCGCGCCCATGATCGCCGACGGCGCACCGGCGGCCCCGGCGCCGATGGCGCTCGATGAAGCGCTGCGCCTGGCCCGCCAGGGCCGGCTGGCCGTTCGGATCGCCGCGCGTCAGCCCGAGCAGGCGCTGGCCCGGCTTGAGTCCATGCGGCACCGCCGACCCACCACCGGCGCCGCGGTGGAACGCCTCCCGGCCGATCAGGCCGGACAGGCGATCGCCACGCTGCAGCGGCAGTACGACGCCATGGTGCTCGCGCTGCAGACACAACGCTCGACCCGCCCGGGGGAAGCCGGCGAGCCGCCGACCGTCGCCGCGGGCGATCGGTCGGCCCCGGGCGCTGCGCGTCCGCCGGCGGCCCCGGCCGCGGGCGCACCGGTCATCGTGCCCGACCGACCGTTGTACGTGGAGGATGTGTACGCGGCGCGCGTGCAACTGGACGAGCCGGGCCTTCGGGCCCTGCTGCGGGCCGTGGCGCTGAGCTCCGACGCCGCGGAGTTCATCGCGCTGGACCTGCCCGTCGAGGCTCCGCCGGCGCTCGACCCCGAGAGCGTGCTGTGGTGGCGCGCCCCGGCCGCGGCGTGGCTGCCGCGAGCGGTCGTGCCCGTGGTCGTCGAGCGCGCCCGCTGAGCGTCCGGCGCTTCAGCCCACCACGAAGTTGATCATCTTGCCGGGCACCACGATCACCTTGCGGATCGTCTTGCCCTCGATGCTCGAGCGGATCTTCGGGTCCGCCAGGGCCAGGGCCTCGACCGCCTTGGCGTCGGCCTTGGCCGGCACCTGGATCACCCCGCGCAGCTTCCCCAGCACCTGCACCGGCATCTCGATGGTGTCGTCCACCAGCATCGCCGGGTCGGCCTCGGGGAACGGGTGGTACGCCAGGCTCCGGCCGTGGCCCAGCCGCTCCCACAATTCCTCCGCCATGTGCGGCGCCAGCGGGGCCAGCAGCAGCGCGAGCGTCTCGGCCGCCTCGCGCGGCACGCCCGCGCCGTCGGCCGCGTGGCGCGTCAGTTCGTTGTTGAACTCGATCAGCTTGGCCACCGCGGTGTTGAACCCCAGGCCCGCCATGTCGCGGCGCACGCCGTCGATGGTCCGGTGCAGCGCCCGGCGCAGCGGCGCGGGGCAGGGCGCATCGGCGACGCGCAGTGCGCCGGTGGCTTCGTCCACCAGGTTGCGCCACACCCGCTGCAGGAAGCGGTACGCCCCGGAGATGTCGCGCGTGTTCCAGGGCTTGCTGGCCTCCAGCGGGCCCATCGACATCTCGTACACGCGCAGCGTGTCGCAGCCGTATTCGGCGCACACATCGTCGGGCGTCACCGCGTTCTTCAGGCTCTTGCCCATCTTGCCGAACTGGCGCGACACCTCGGTCTCCACGCCCGTCTTCGGATCGACGTGCACGAACCGGCCGTCGCGCTCCACAACCTGCGACGCCTCCACGTACGCGCCGCGCGGGTCGGTGTACGCCGCGGCCTGGATGTACCCCTGGTTGAACAGCCGCCCGAACGGCTCGGGGGTCGAGACGTGCCCGAGGTCGAAGAGCACCTTGTGCCAGAATCTCGCGTAGAGCAGGTGCAGCACGGCGTGCTCGACGCCGCCGACGTACAGGTCCACGCCGCCGGCGTGGGGCGAACCGTCGGCCTTGCTGGAGACCATCCAGTACCGCTCGGCAGCGGGGTCGACCAGCGCTCGGTCGTTGGCCGGGTCGAGGTACCGCAGGTAGTACCAGCACGAGCCGGCCCAGTTGGGCATGGTGTTGGTCTCGCGGGTGAACCGGCGCGGGCCGCGCCCGTCGCCCAGGTCCAGCGTGACGCTCACCCACTCGGCGGCGCGGGCCAGGGGCGGCCGGGCCGGCGCCTCGGGGTCGGTCGAGGCCTCGGGCTGGAAGTTCTGCATCTCGGGCAGTCGCACCGGCAGCATCGACTCCGGCAGCGCGTGGGCCACGCCCTCTTCGTCGAACACGATCGGGAACGGCTCGCCCCAGTAGCGCTGGCGGCTGAAGAGCCAGTCGCGCAGCTTGTACTGCGTCGCGGCCTTGCCCAGCCCGCGCTGCTCCAGCAGCCCGCAGATCCGCGCCTTGGCCTGCTCGGTCGGCAGACCGTCGATGGCCGGCGAGTTGATCGCAACGCCGTCGCCCGAGAAGCACCCTCCGGACGGTTCGCCCGCGCCGGCCCGCACCACTTGAACCACCGGCAGCCCGAACGCGCCGGCGAACGCGAAGTCGCGCTCGTCGTGCGCCGGCACGGCCACGATGGCTCCCGTGCCGTAGCCCATGAGCACGTAGTCGGCGATGAAGATCGGGATGCGCTGCTCGTTCACCGGGTTCACCGCGAACGCGCCGATGAACACGCCGGTCTTCTCCGCCGCCTCGCCCCGCTGCTCGTCGGTGCGGCCCGAGGCGAACGCGCGGTACGCCGCGACCAGTTCCCGGGGCGAGGCCCCGCGCGCCAGCAGCTCCGGCGCGCCCGGGAAGACCGCCTTGACCGGCGGCACGCTGGGGCCGGCGCCGTACTTGTCGGTGGTCAGGGCGTCGACCAGCGGGTGCTCGGGCGAGAGCACCATGTAGGTGGCGCCGTAGAGCGTGTCGGGGCGGGTGGTGAAGACACGGATGCGCCGGTTGCCGGAGGCAAAGTCCACGTGCGCCCCGCGCGAGCGGCCGATCCAGTTGCGCTGCATCAGCTTCACCGGCTCGGGCCAGTCCACCAGGTCCAGGTCGTCCAGCAGCCGGTCGGCGTAGGCGGTGATGCGCATCATCCACTGCTTCAGCGGGCGGCGGTACACCGGGTGGTTGCCGCGCTCGCTGCGGCCGTCGATCACCTCCTCGTTGGCCAGCACCGTGCCCAGGGCCGGGCACCAGTTCACCGGCACCTCGGCCAGGTAGGCCAGGCGGTGCCCGTCGATCACCCCGCGCCGCACGGCCTCGGGGATCTGCGGCCACGGCCGGTCGTCGCCCGGCACGCGCCGCTCGCCCCGCTCGAACTGCGCGACCAGTTCCTCGATCGGCCGGGCGCGCCCCGCCGCGGCGTCGTACCAGCTGTGGTAGATCTTCAGGAAGATCCACTGGGTCCAGCGGTAGAAAGCCTCGTCGGTGGTGCTGACCGAGCGGCGGTCGTCGTGGGCCAGGCCCAGGCGGGCGAGCTGGGCCCGCATGGTGGCGATGTTGCGCTCGGTGGTGATGCGCGGGTGGGTGTTGGTCTGCACGGCGTACTGCTCGGCCGGCAGTCCGAACGCGTCGTAACCCATGGCGTGGAGCACGTTGTGGCCGGTCATGCGCAGGTAGCGGGCGTAGATGTCGGTCGCGATGTACCCCAGCGGGTGCCCCACGTGCAGCCCCACGCCCGAGGGGTACGGGAACATGTCCAGCACGTACTTCTTGGGGCGCGAGCCGTCGAATCCCGGCTCGCCTGGGTTGGGCGTGCGGAACGTGCCGAGTTCCTTCCACCGCGACTGCCACTTGGACTCGATCGCGTTGGCCAGGGCCGCGCCGTAGCGGTGCGGCGGCGCATCGCCCCCGGCGTGCGCGTGCGGGTCGACCGGTCCCGAAGGGGCTGGCTGCGGCATGAGGCCCAAGTCTACGAGGCGCGCGGGCCTGTGCGCACGGTCACCGGCGGCCGGACGAACCGGCCCTGGCTCGCTCGGCCGCTTCGGCCTGCATGCGCTTGGCCTCGCCCACCAGGTAGAACGAACCGGTGATGCAGACCAGGTCCTCCCGGCCGACCGCGGGGCGCGCCAGGTCGAGCGCCGCCCGCAGACTGGGCGCCGCCTGGGCCGACTTGCCGCTGATCTCGGCGTAGCGCCGCTGCAGGTCCGCCGGGTTGGCCGCTCGCGCGTTGCCCTCGGCCCGCGTGAAGATCACCTTGTCGGCCCCCATCGCCAGGTGCCGCAGCATGCCGTCGACGTCCTTGTCGGCCGCGCACCCGAAGATCACCAGCAGCGACTCGTACTGCAGGTACGCGCCGATGGCCTTGATCAGGGCCCGGATGGACTCTGGGTTGTGCGCCACGTCCAGCAGCAGCCGCGGCGAGCCGGGGATGACCTCGAAGCGGCCCGGCAGGGTGACCTGCTCCAGCCCGCGCGCGACCTTGGCCTCGGGGCAGCTGAACCCGCGCTCGGCGAGCTTGTCCAGCACCGCCAGCGCCAGCCCGCAGTTGTGCGCCTGGTGCTCTCCGCGCAGCGGCACGGGCACGTGCTCGAAGTTCGACCGCTCGGTCGTGAGGCTCACCCGCGCCACCGGGCCCAGGTTGCCCTGGAACTCGAAGCGGAAACTGAACTCGATGTCCTCGCCCACCACCTGCAGCGGCGCGCCGACCTTCTGCGCGTACTCCTTCATCGCCTTGAGCGCCTGCGGCGGCTGCTCGATCGTCAGCGCCGGCACGCCGGGCTTGAAGATGCCCGCCTTCTGCAGCGCGATCTCCTCCAGCGTTCCGCCCAGGATGTCCGTGTGGTCGTACCCGATCAGCGACACCGCCGACACTTCCGGCGTGATCACGTTCGTGCAGTCCAGCAGCCCGCCCAGCCCCACCTCCACCACCGCCACGTCCACCGCCTGCTCGGCGAAGTAGACGAACGCCATCGCCGTCATCATCTCGAAGAACGTCGCCTGCCCGTGCCGCCCCTCGACCGCCGCCGCCCCGCGCGCCACGGCCCGCGCCAGGCGAGCGAAGTCGGCCTGGGTGATCGGCTTGCGGTTCAGCCGCACGCGCTCGCGGATGTCCACCACGTGCGGCGAGGTGTAGAGCCCCACGGCGTACCCGCACGCCTGCAGGCAACTGGCCGTCATCTCGCACGTGCTGCCCTTGCCCTTGGTCCCCGCCACGTGCACGCACCGCACCGCGTCCTGCGGGTTCTTCAGTTCTGCCAGGATCGCCCGCATCCGGTCCAGCTTGTACGCGTGCTTCACCGCCGAGGCCTGGCGCTGCCGCTCCAGGTCCACCCGCGCCATCAGGTTCGCCAGCGCATCCTCGTACGAATCGATCGCCGGCAGGCCCCGGCGCGCCGCGGGCGCATCGCCCTTGGCCTCCACCTGCGCCGCCGGCCTGGTCGTGCGGCGCGTATTCGACGATGGCCCCTGCCTCGGCATCTCGAACCCTTCTTCGCTTCCTCGAACACGCCGGTCGTCGTCCGACCGGATTGGCAGCCGACTCGATTCCGCCCACGCGACCGATGAGGATACCACGCCGCGCCGATTTGGCGACCCGTGCGGAATCCGAATCGCGCCCGGGCTTACCCCACCAGCCCAAGACCCGACATGGCCCGCCGAACCGCCTCCACCGTCTCCGCTCGCGCCTCGGTCATCGGCAGCCGCAGCGCACCGCTGTCCTTGCCCAGCACCTTCATCGCCGCCTTCACCGGGATGGGGTTGGTCTCCACGAACAACGCGCGGCACAACGGCAGCAGTTCCCGGTGGATCCGCAGCGCATCGCTCCAGCGCCCCTGCAGAAACGCCGCGCACAGCCCGCTGGTTCGCGCCGGCGCGACGTTCGACACCACCGACACCACCCCCACCGCCCCCACCGAGGCGAACGGCAGCGTCATGGAGTCATCGCCCGACAGCACCGCCAGGCCGGGGCAGCGGGCCGCGATCTCGCCGCACGAGTCGGTCGAGCCCGTCGCTTCCTTCACGGCCCGGATGTTCGGGTGCCTGCCGAGCCGCTCGACCGTCTCGGGCGTCAGCGCCACGCCCGTGCGCCCGGGGATGTTGTACAGCACCACCGGCAAGTCGCACGCGTCGGCCTGCGCCATGAAGTGGCGGTACAGACCCTCCTGACCCGGCTTGTTGTAGTAGGGGTTCACCGACAGCGCCGCGTCGGCCCCCAGGCCC
>JAEUIX010000126.1 GCA_016794945.1 Phycisphaerae bacterium | reverse complement strand
TTGCCGGCGAAGAAGTAGACGCCCCACATGGTGCTGAACCAGTGGAAGTCGAGGCTCATGAGCAGGTCGAAACCGGCGAAGGCGACGCTGAGGGCGAACAGCAGGAGGCCCCAGGCGCTGGTGAAGGACATCTTGTTGCTGAGCCACTTGTCGCCGGTCTCGTCCTGTCGGCGGCTGAGGCCGACGAGCCGGCTCGAGAGGACGGCCCAGAGCACGAAGTAGACGGCCAGGCGCACGTAGAAGAACGTGGGGTTGAGGTACCCGACCTTGTGCGCCAGGACCTCGTCGGTCTTGACCAGCTCGGGGTTCATCCACTTGTACAGCTTGGGGGCGAAGGCGACGACGGGCGCGACCAGCACGATCGCCAGCGGCACCATCGACGCGACGTTCTCGGCCTGCCGGCGGAGCGTGACCGACCAGCCGGCCTTGACCAGGTGCCACATCATGACGATGCCGAGCGTGCCGAGGATCAGCCCCAGCGCGACGGTGAAGCCGACCAGGTAGGCCGCAAGGGCGTGCTTGCCGGCGTAGTCCGACGAATCCAGGAACGGGTACGCCGCCGTGCCGGCCAGGCAGACCGCGCCGACCAGCAGCAGCACGCCGCCGAGTCCCTTGCCCCAGCCGTCGGGCATCGTGACGTTCGCGCGGTCGGTGGCCGACCCGCCGCCGTGCCCGTGCGCGGCGGCGCCGGGCGCCCCGTGTCCCGCGCCGTGTCCCATGGTGATCTGGCTCACTTGGCGCCCTCCGTCTTGGCGGCCGGTGCCGGGGCGGCGGCGGGCTTGCTCTGCATGAGCCTGGCCCGCTCGGCCTCGGGGACCTGGTCGATGGTGCCCGCTTCCTTCTTCTGCAGCGCCCGCATGTGCGCGACGATGGCCCACGCGTCCATGGGGCGGATCGAGTGCCGGTAGCCCGGCATGTTGTTGTTCCAGCCGTTCATGATGACGTCGAAGATGTGCCCGTCGGCGCCGTTGAGGGTCGCGCGGTCGGAGAACTTCGGGTCCATGAGGTTGGCCGGCGGCACGGAGTACATGACGCCGACGGTGCCGCCGCCCTTGCCGTCGTAGCCGTGGCAGGCCGAGCAGTAGATGTTGAACCGCTCCTCGCCGCGCTTGAGCAGGTCGGCCGTGACCTTCACCCGGGCCGGGATCATGGCGACGGCGGGGGCGTCCTTGGCGTCGGAGGCCTTGCCGGTGAAGAAGGGCACATCGTCCAGAAGCGCGTCGGACCGGCCGGGTTCATCCGGGCTGGCCGAGCGGCCGAAGGGGACGGTGCCCTGGACGGTCGGGCGCATGGAGCGGTGGTCGGTGTAGAAGTCGGTGCGGGTCTGCGGCTTCCACTTGGGCGAGTCGTCCATGTCGGGGAAGAACTGGCGCGGGGGCTTGTCGGAGCGGTCGCCCCGGCAGCCCGACGCCAGCCCCGCCAGGGCGCACAGCCCCAGCAGCCCGATGGTCGCGATCTGTTGCGTGTGGTGGGTCATGAGTCGTCCGTCCGGCCGCTGCGGCCGTCCTGGGTGCGTTGGGTCGTTCAGTGAGCCGCCGGCGCGGTGGCCGGGGGCAATTCCTCTTCCACCAGTTCCACGCTCGTGGCGCCCGCGGCGACGAGCAGGGCCCGGGTCGGCTCGGGGTCGAAGCGCGGGTCGTCGGCCTCGATGGCGATGAAGAACTTGTCGTCGCCGACGCCCAGGAACCGCTCGCGGGTCATCAGCGGGTGGTGCCAGCGCGGCAGGCCGTTGAACGCCAGCATGCCCAGGAGGGCCGTGAAGGCGGTGAACAGCACGCCGATCTCGAACGTGACAGGGATGAAGGCCTGCCAGGCGCCGGCGGGCTTGCCCTGCACGACGGTGGCGTACCCCTCGGTGGACACCCAGTACTGGAAGATGAACCCCAGGCACGCGCCGGTGAGGCCGACGAAGGCCACGACCAGCGGGAGCTTCGACGCGGGCAGGCCCATGGCGTCGTCGATGCCGTGGATGGGGAAGGGGCTGTAGACGTCCCACCGGCTGTACCCGGCGTCGCGCACCCGCTCGGCGGCGTGGCTGACCACGCCGGGGTTGGGGAACTCGGCCAGGACGCCGTAGACCTTGGCGCCGCGCTCGGTGCGGTATTCACGCGTTGCTGCCGCCATGGCTCAGATGCCTCCCTTCGGGGCGTCGGGCGCGTGGTGTGCGCCGGCCGCCGTGCCCCCGCTGTGCCCGTGCCCGTGCCCGCCGACGTCGTACCCGTGGGGGTCCGCCTGGGGCATGACGTTCTTGATCTCGCTCATCGCGAACTGCGGCAAGAACCGCAGGAACAGCAGGTAGAGCGTCAGGAACGTGCCGCAGGAGCCGACGAACGTGAGGATGTCGACGATCGTCGGGAAGAACATGCCCCAAGACCCCGGCAGGAAGGCCCGGTGCAGCGACGTCACGATGATGACGAAGCGCTCGAACCACATGCCGATGGTCACCAGGAACGCGACCAGGAAGATCCACTTGACGCTCTGGCGGCAGGCCTTGATCCAGAAGATCTGCGGCGAGACGACGTTGCAGAAGATCATGGCCCAGTAGGCCCACCAGTAGGGCGCGTAGCGCCCGTCGGGCCCGGCGAGCCACGGGGGCATGACGCGGTTGTACAGGAAGACGTCGGCCTCGTAGGCGTTGGCGGAGTACCAGGCGATGAAGAACTCCATGGCGTAGGCGAAGCCGACCATGTAGCCGGTGACCAGGATGATCTTGGCCATGTTCTCCAGGTGGCGCATGGTCACCAGGTCCTTCATCCCGGGGAACAGCTCGCGCGACGGGATCATCAGCAGCAGCACCATCGCGAAGCCGCCGAAGATGGCGCCGGCGACGAAGTACGGCGGGAAGATCGTCGTGTGCCAGCCCGGCAGCACGCTGGTGGCGAAGTCGAACGACACGATCGAGTGCACGCTGAGCACCAGGGGCGTGCTCACGCCGGCCAGCATCAGGTAGGCCTTCTCGTAGTTCTGCCAGTGGCGGGTGCTGAACCGCCAGCCCAGGGCCAGGAAGCCGTAGGCGTACGCCCGCACCTTGTCGGTGTTCCATCCGAGCACCGCCAGGCGCGGGCCGTCGCCGTTGCTGCGGAGCAGCCGCTTGGCCGCGCGGTCGCGCAGGGTGGCGAAGTCGGGGATCATGCCCATGTACCAGAACAGCAGCGACACGGTGCCGTAGGTGCTGACCGCGAAGACGTCCCACAGCAGGGGGCTCTTGAAGTTGGGCCAGATCTGGTTGGCGTTGGGGATGGGGAAAAGCATCCAGGCCATCCAGACGCGCCCGACGTGGATGCCGGGGACCGTAGCGGCGCAGATGACGGCGAAGATCGTCATCGCCTCGGCGGCGCGGTTGATGCTGGTGCGCCACTTCTGCTTGAACAGGCAGAGGATGGCGCTGATGAGCGTTCCGGCGTGGCCGATGCCGATCCAGAAGACGAAGTTGGTGATGTCCCAGGCCCAGTCGACGACGTTGTTGAGGCCCCAGACGCCCACGCCGGTGATGACGAGGTACAGGATCATCAGGGGCATGAGCCCGGCGACGTGCGCCGAGACCAGGAACGTGGGCATCCACCAGCGGCCCGGGCCCTTCTCGGCGTAGCCGCACACGGTCTCGGTGACCCAGTTGAACGACCGGTCGCCCAGCACCAGCGGCGCGCGCGTCGCCGGGTCCTCCACCAGCGATCCGTCGCCCGTCACCGGGTCCCATGCGCGCGGCCCGTCCGGCGTCGGGCTGAGCCCCGCCAGTCGGCGCGCCGTCGCTTCATCGGGGTTGAACGTCGTCATGAACGCTCTCCAAGAACGCCAAGGCTCATCACGTACCCGTCACCCCGCCCCGCACGCGACGGGTCCACGAACGAGGCGTGCCCGCCCGCGCCGTGATCGTGGTGGTGGTGCTCGCCGAAGGGGTTCACCTCCGGCCGGCGCAGCTTCCCGTTGGGGTTGTTCAGCCGCGCCAGGTGCACGGTCCGCGGCTGGGTGTTCAGGTACCCCAGCAGCTTGTACGAGCGGTGGTGGTTCATCAACTGGTGCACCATCGAGCCCTTGCCTCCGTTGCTCGTGGCGTCCAGGATGTCGCCGAACACGATCGCGCCCGTGGGGCACGCCTGCTGGCAGGCCGTCTGCACGGCGCCGTCGGGGATCCCGTCCTCCGGCCGCCAGGCCTTGCCCTCGGCGCCGGCCTTGAGCTTCAGGTCGATCTTCAGCTCGTTGGTGCGCTGGATGCAGTAGGTGCACTTCTCCATCACGCCGCGCGAGCGCACCGTGACGTTGGGGTTCTTGCCCATCTTGCTGATCTCGTCCAGCTTCTTGCGCAGGCGGGGCGGGATCAGGTTGGGATTGATCTTCTGGGAGCCCTTCTTCTCGCCGGGGATGACCGACTCGAGGGTCTCCTGTCCGAAGTAGGGGCCCTTGAACTTGGTGACGCCGTAGTCGAAGAAGTTGAAGCGGCGCACCTTGTACGGGCAGTTGTTGGCGCAGTACCGCGTGCCGATGCAGCGGTTGTACGCCATGTAGTTGTGGCCTTCGATGCCGTGGACGGTGGCGTTGACGGGGCAGACCGTCTCGCACGGGGCGTTCTCGCAGTGGACGCACGCGACCGGCTGGTAGACCATGCCGTCGGCGACGTCGCGCCGGTCGGCCGGGCCTTTGAAGTACCGATCGACGCGGATCCAGTGCATGATCCGGCCCTTGTTGACCTCGGCCTTGCCGATGGTGGGGATGTTGTTCTCCGCCTGGCAGGCCACGGTGCAGACGTTGCAGCCGATGCAGGTCGACAGGTCGATCGTCATGCCCCACTGCGGCTTGACGTCGAACGCCGCGACGCCCGGCTTGGCCCGCTGGCTCTTGCCCGGGTTGATCTTCACGTCCGGGTCGCGGAACGGGTGCTTGTAGATGCTGATGTTGGCGGGCATGTGGGCCATCTCGCTGCCCTTGAGCTGCTCGGCCAGCGACAGCGACTTCTCGCGCCCGTAGGAGTCCTTCACCTTGGCGAACGGCTCCTCGCCGTGCGCCTGCCAGGCCTGCACGTCCATCTCGCGGACGATCGCGCGCCCCTCCATCGAGCCGTGGAGCTGGGCCGCGACGATGTGGTGCCACATCGTCGAGCCCGCCGCCGGCTGCAGGGTGGCGCCCGGCGCGGCCCACATGGCCCCGCTGGCCCGCAGCGGGAACACGTCGAAGCCGGTGAACTCGCCCACCAGTCCGACCGTCCGCCGGCCCCATCCCATCGGGAGCACCACCACCCCGTCGGGGATGCCCGGCACGGCCCAGCACGCCACCGTGGCGCTCCGGCCGCCCAGGGAAATGGCCGCAACCCGGGCCTGCGGCTTCTTGTCGGTCTCGGAAGTCTGGTGCACGCCGAGCGAGCGTGCCGTCGCGGGGCTCATCAGCGCTGCGTTGTCCCACACGATGCGCGTGCAGGTGTCGGGCAATTCCTGGATCCAGGCGTTGTTCAGCCAGCGGCCGTCGTCCATCGGCCCGCGCAGGAAGACCACCTCCAGCGTGCCGGCCGCGCCCGGCGCCGCCTTGAGGCCCGCCACCAGCGCCGCGACCTTGTCATGGGCCACGGCCGAGAGTTCGGTCCCCGCCGTTGCAGCGCCGGCCAGCACGCCGTCGTGCAGGGCCCGCCGCCACAGCTTCTCGAAATCGCCGGCGCCGCGCGGGAAGAGCGTGCCCGCGTCGGCCCGCCACTGTTCGCGCACCAGTTCGTAGCCCGGGCGCGCCGCGCCCAGCACCATCGCCAGGGTCTCGATGTCGCTCATCCCGCCGTAGAGCGGCGCGATCATCGGCTGGATCGGCGCGATCGTGCCGTCGGCGGCGCGGGTGTCACCCCACTGCTCCAGGTAGTGCGTGCCGTTGAGCTTCCAGGTCGACGCTGCGGAGGTCTCGTTGCGGTCGACGCTCAGGCAGATCCGCTCGGGCGCCTTGACGAAGGCCTCGGCGAAGCCCAGGTCCGCCGGCGCGTTGAAGCACGGGTTGGCGTTCAGCGAAACGACCGTCTTGATCGAGCCGGCCGCCAGCGCGTCGCGCAGGGCCTTGAGCTGATCGACCGAAGAGCCGCCGTCGTCGGCGTCGGCGTGGTACGCCACCGTCTTGCCGATGCTCCCCAGCGCGCCGTTGAGCGCTGCGCACAGCGCGTGCACGGCCTCCGGCTGCGTCGGGCCCGCCACCACCAGGCAGCGGCCGCGGTTGGCGTCGTCCGCCAGGTCCTCCCCCACCGCCTGCACCAGTTTGGCGTCCACGCCGGAGATGTCGACGGCCTTGAGCCCCTCGATCGCCGCCGCCACCGGCTGCGTTCCGGGGACCGCCTTCTTCGCCAGCACGAACTTCGCCAGCGCCACCGCGAACGCCGCCACCGCCGAGGGCGACATGCCGTAGCGGTGGTCCGCCGCGGCCCCGGTGAGCGAGAAGTACGACTCGAACGCGTACAGCCGGCTCATGTCGTCCTTGACCGACAGAGCGCGGCGCGTGGCGGCGAACTGGCACGCGTGCGCCAGGCCCGCGGCCTCGCCGGACAGGAAATCACGGTCGAGCGACACGATGACGGCTGCCTTGTAGAGCATCAGCCGCTCGCCGGCCGGCCGGCCGAACGCCGCCGCCAGGCCAGCGCGGGCCGTGGCGTTCTCCATGGCGTTCCACCAGACCCAGCGTGCCTTGGGCCAGCGCGCCAGCACCTTGGCCCGCATGCCCGAGAGCGTGGGGCTGGTCTTGTAGTCGCACACGAAGGCCAGGCCCTCGCCCTTGGACGCGTCGTACGCCGCGAAGTGCTGCTTCGACCAGGCCGCGAAGTCGTCCCACGTGCGCTCGACGTCGGCGCCGCCCTCGAGGTGGGTCACGCCGGTGAGGCGGTCGGGGTCGTACAGGTCCAGGACGCTCGCCTGCGACCAGACGCTGCTCTTGCCCTGGTTGATCGGGTGCAGCGGGTTGCCCTCGACCTTGGTCGGGCGTCCCTCGTGGGTCTCGATGAGCAGGCCCTCGGCGCCACCGCCGGGCAGCGGCATGCTCGTGGCGTAGAACAGGCTCTTGCCGGGGACCACGTCCTCGGGCACGTTGCGCGAATAGGGCAGGATCTTGTGGTCGGGGCGGCGGCAGCCGGGCATCGTCGCGACGCCCGCCAGGGCCAGGCCCGCGCCCATGTACTTCAGGAAGTCGCGTCGCGACTCGCCCTCGAGTTCCGAGGCGCCGTCCTGGAACTCGCGCTCCAGGAACTCGCGCCCGATCGGCGTGTCCAGCGCGTCATCCAGGCCGCGCCAGTAGGCGCTGCCTGTGGTCCCGACGGCGCTCAGCGCCTCGCGGACGCCGTGCACCGGCAGACCTTCCTTCTTGCTCGACGGGCATTGATCGTGCGCCATGCGTCGTTCTTCCTCTGCTTCGC
>JAEUIX010000117.1 GCA_016794945.1 Phycisphaerae bacterium | reverse complement strand
GAAGCCGAGGACTCTCTGGCCGCCTGGCAACAGCGGACGCTGCGGGCGCTCGAAGTCTCGCGGGTCGAACTGGTGGCCGATGCGAAAATCGACGGCGTGGCGATGAGCCTGCGGTACGAGGGCGGCAGGCTGGTGCGGGCGCTGACGCGGGGCGATGGCACCCGGGGCGACGACGTGACGCACAACGTCAGGACGATCAGATCGGTGCCCCTGGTGCTGGAAGGCGACGGCGTGCCCGACGTGCTGGAGATCCGCGGCGAGGTCTACTTCCCGCTCAAGGAGTTCGAACGGGTCAACGCCGAGCGCGAGGCCGAGGGAGAAGAGCTCTTCGCCAACCCGCGCAACGCCGCGGCCGGAACGCTGAAGCAGCTCGACCCGCGCATCACGGCGCGGCGGCGGCTGGGCTTCGCCGCCCACGGGCGGGGCGAGGTGAGCGACAGGGGCTTCGCGCCGTCGCACAGCGCGTTCCTGGAGCGGCTGTCGGAACTGGGCGTGCCGGTGAACGCGCCGCTGGTGGTGACCGACGACGTGGCGCGGGTGATCGCGGCGGTGCGCGAGTTCGACGATCGCCGCCGGCGCCAGCCGTACGCGATCGACGGGGTGGTGGTGCGGGTGGATTCGTTCGCGCTGCAGGACCGGCTGGGCGCGACGAGCAAGAGCCCGCGCTGGGTGGTGGCGTACAAGTACCCCGCCGAGCGGACCACGACCGTGCTGCTGCGGGTGGACCACCAGGTGGGCAAGACGGGCAAGATCACGCCCCGGGCCGCGATGAAGCCGGTGCTCTTGGCCGGGACGACCGTGCAGCACGCGACGCTGCACAACTACGGCCGGATCCGCGATGCGCTGACCGACCCCGACGATCCCACGTCCCCGCGGACCGACATCCGCATCGGCGACACGGTGTACGTCGAGAAGGCGGGCGAGATCATCCCCTACGTGCCGGGCGTGGTGCTCTCCAAGCGCCCCAGGAGCGCCGAGCGGATCGAGGCGCCGCGCGTCTGTCCCGAGTGCGGCGGAACGGTCGAGGTCGAGCCGCCCGGCAGCGAAGGCACCGCCGAGGAGACGCAGCGGTTCTGCGTGAATCCCGAGTGCCCGGCGCAGGTGCGTGAGAAACTGATCTGGTTCGCCGGCCGCAAGCAGATGGACATCGAGGGGCTCGGCGAGAAGACGGTCGACCAGATCAGGGCTCAGTCGTCGGTGCCCCTGGCGTCGTTCGCCGACATCTTCCGCCTGCCCCGCCATCGGGACGCGCTCGTGGGGCTCGACCGCATGGGCGAGAAGAAGGTGGACAACCTGCTCGCGGGCATCGAACAGGCCAAGGGGCGCGGCATGGCCCGTCTGCTGGCGGGCATGGGCATCCGGCACGTGGGCGATTCGACCGCGCGGGCGCTGGCCCGCGTGTTCAAGGATGTCGACAGCCTGCTGGCGGCTCCGGAGTCGCTGCTGCGCCCCAAGACGCTCAAGAAGGATGAGGCGCGGGCCGCGGGCCTGCCGGAAGATCCCAAGGACCGCCCGGAGACCGGGCTCGGCGCCGACACAGCGCCGGTGGTGCACGCCTACCTGCACTCGGCCAGCGCCCGCCGGACGTTCAAGGAGCTGCGGGAACTGGGGGTGGACCTGTCGAGCCGCGAGTACGCCGAACCCGGCGTCGGCGGGCCGGCGGGCCCGCTCTCGGGCAAGACGGTCGTCCTGACGGGCACGCTGACCTCGTACGAGCGGGATCCGCTCTCGCGGATCCTCGAGCGGCTGGGAGCGAAGGTCTCGGGGTCGGTCTCGAGCAAGACGTCGCTGGTGATCGCAGGCGAGAGCGCCGGGTCGAAGCTCGACAAGGCCCGGGAGCTGGGCGTCGAGGTGTGGGACGAGGCCCGGCTCCTGGCGTCGCTCAAGGACTGGGGAATCCCGGCCCGATAGCCGGGTAGCCACGCGATGCAGAACGTCGAGTTCAAAGCGGAGTTGCGCGACCTGGCCCTGGCCCGGTCGATCTGCCTGCACATCAAGGCCGTGCCCGTCGAGACGCTGTCGCAGACCGACACGTACTACCGGCTGGCCGACGGCCGCCTGAAGCGGCGCGACGCCGCGGGGCACCCCAGCGAGTACATCTTCTACCACCGCGAAAACAGCGCCCGCCCCCGCCTGAGCACGTTCACGATCTACAGCGAGTCGGAGGCACGCAGGCAGTTCGGCTCGCTCGATCTTCCGGTGTGGGTGGTGGTGCGTAAGACCCGCGAGGTGTTCCTGCACATCAACACGCGGATCCACCTCGACCGCGTGGAGGGCCTGGGCGACTACCTCGAGTTCGAGGCCATGGTGACGCCCGAGCACCCGGTCGAGGCGTGCCGCTCCGCCGTGGAGCTGCTGCGCCGGGCGTTCCAGCCGGTGCTTGGCGAAGCCGTCAGCGCCTCGTACAGCGACCTGATCGCCCAGGAGCCCGGCGCCACGCCCGCCGCCGGCCCGCCCGGCTGAACCGCCCCGCCTCACTCGCCGCTACCGGAACTTCGTCACGCCCGGCACCGCCACCGGAGGCACCGTCAGCGGCCCCATGGCGTACGCCGCGGGCGTAAGGTCTTCTTCGCTCTTCCACGCTTGGTCCCAGCCGATGGTCTGCCCCGTGTACGCGGCCATGCGGCCCATGATGGACATCATGGTGCTGGTGCACATGAAATCGCCGTCGTTGCGTGCATGACCGGCTCGCACCGATCGGAACAGCTCGTCGTGCTCGTTCTGGTACATGTCGCGGCGCTGGCCGTCGTAGCGCCAGGTCACCTTGCCCGAGCGGTCGCGGATCTCGTGCACCGGCTTCCAGCCGTTGATCTCGGCCGAGCCGGTTGTGCCGTAAACGTAGTCGCTGTTGTCGTTCGGGCAGTGATCGATCTGACGCGTGGTGTGGAACGCCCGCCCGCCGCCCTCGTACTCGTACACCACCGCGAAATGGTCGAAGACGTGCCCCGACTCGGCGCCCTGCCGGGCGGCCCGCCCGCCGAGCGCCACGCACCGCACCGGCGGCGTGTTCCGCATCGCCCAGCAGATCTTGTCGATCGAGTGGCACGCCTGCTCGACGATGTGGTCGCCGGACAGCCACGTGAAATGCCACCAGTTGCGGAGCTGGAACTCCATGTCGCTCCACTCCGGCTTGCGTGGGCGCGGGCTCAGGGTGCTGGTGTGGTACGTGGTGTGGATCGTCACAAGGTCGCCGATCGCCCCGGCGTGGATGCGCTCGTACGTGGCTCGCTCGGCGTCCGCGTAGCGCCAGCAGAAGCCCGAAACCAGCGTCAGCCCGCGGGCCCGCGCCGCCTCCGCCGCCGCGCGGACGCGGCGCAGCCCCGGCGCGTCGACCGCCATGGGCTTCTCGCAGAAGACGTGGCATCCGGCCGCGACGGCGGCCTCCAGGTGCGCCGGGCGGAAATGCGGGTAGGCGCACAGCAGCACCACGTCGTACCCGCACTCCAGCAGCCGCTTGTAGCCGTCGAAGCCCGTGAAACGGCGCTCGGCGGGCACGTCGATCTGCCCGGCCAGGTTCTTCGTCGGGTCCTGCGTCCGGAGCTCCGCCGCCTGCGCCTCGAGCGCTTTCAAGCAGCCGGCCAGCCGGTCGGGGAACATGTCGGCCACGGCGTGCAGCACGACGCCCGCGTCGGCGTTGAGCGCCTGCCACGCGGCCCCGGTGCCGCGCCCCCCGCAGCCGATCAACCCGACTTTCAGCGGCCGATCGCCGGCGGGCACGCCCTTTCCGGGAGTCCCGGGCTGAAGCAGCGCGGCGTGAGCGGGCGTTGCGCCCGCGGCGGCGACGCCCGCGAGACCGGCCGCCCCGGCGGCCAGACGAACGAAATCGCGCCGGGAAAGTCCGCGCGAGTCAGCGTAAATCGACGTGTGCATGGGGAACTCCTGGAACAGGTCAGGGCTTGGGGGCGGCCGGCTTGACGGTCTGCGCCGGGGCGTTGTCCTGCATCTCACACACGACGCGGAATCCGACGAACGGCCCGTCGGAGAGCCACCAGCGGCTCTTGGGAATCTGCGGGTCGCTCGCGTTCCATGACGGCTCCTGCCCGGCGCGAGCGGCGATCGACAGTTCCGATCGCTTGCTGCGATAGCTGCCGCCCTTGGTCACGGGCTTTCCGTCCGCCCCGACCACCCACTCCTGGACGTTGCCCAGCATGTCCTTCAGGCCGAGGGCGTTGGGCTTCTTGCTCCCGGCGGGCGCGGGCTGTCCCGATGCGTTGTCGGCGAACACGGCGTACTCGGCGAGCTTGTCGGCCTCGATCCCCTTCCCGAGCAGACGCTCGGCGTCGGTCTTCGCACCGGCCCTGGCCGCGTGCTCCCACTCGGCCTCAGTCGGCAGGCGGAATCGACGGCCGGTCGACTTGGACAGCCAGACACAGAACTCCGTGGCGTT
>JAEUIX010000104.1 GCA_016794945.1 Phycisphaerae bacterium | reverse complement strand
GTGTACTTGAGGGTGTTGTCGTTGGGGCCCAGGCGGAGCAGGTGCCCGTCGAGCGCCAGGCGGGGCCGCCACTTGGCCAGAGGCTCGCCGCTGGCCAGGGTCCCCTCGCTCATCAAGAGGTACGCGCCGGCGGTGAGCTTGTCGACGGGGATCCACAGCGAATCGGCCTGCACCACGGAGCCCTGGCCGTCGTAGGCCACGGCCTGGTAGTCCAGGAAGTCCGGCCGGCTGCGCACCATGCCCAGCGACATCACCAGGATGCCGCTGGTGATGATCGCGGTGCCCAGGCCGCAGAGGCCGCCGCCGACGATGTTGGTGACGCCGTCGCACTGGGCGTTGGCCCGCACCAGGGCGTTCATGCCGCTGGTCAGGATCGCGGTGCACAGCACGAAGGGCACCAGCAGCGATGCGCCCCAGATCATGTCGATGATCCACTGCGTGTCGACCTGGCCCAGGGCCATGTACGCCAGCGGCTCCCACACCGACAGCGCGATCGCGCCCGACGCCAGCACGCAGCCGAAGTGCAGCAGCGCCGAGAAGAAGCCCCGGCTGGCCCAGATGTAGCCGATGGCGCCGATCATCGCGATCACAAGGAGGTTCATCATCATGGCGGAGCGTCCGGGCTTGGGTGGGGTCTGGCGGCTGGCGGGAACGGGCGAACGGTGGGGCGGGGCGTGGGGGATCGGGATCGGCGCTGGGCAGGTGGTCAGGCCTTGGCGGCGGCCGCCGGCGCCGGCTGGGTCTGCGCCGGGGCCGGAGGGGCGGTGACGCGCATGACCTCTTCGACGCTGGTGGTGCCGCGGATCGCCTTGGCGAACGCGGCCTGCTGGATGGTGGGCGTCGCCTGCTTGCGCCAGGCGGCCTTGACGCCGGCGAGGTTGTTGGCGGCGATCATGGCCCGCTCCTCCTCGCCGATGGTGTAGACCTCGAAGATGCCCTCCTGGCCCAGGTAGCCGACGCCGGAGCAGACGGGGCAGACCTCGGGCTTGTTCTTGATGAGCACCTGCCCGCCCTTCTTGAACAGGGCCTGGACCTTGCCCTCGGGCACGCCCATCTTCGTGAGCATGTCCGCCGACGGCGGGGAGGAGACGCGGCAGTTGGTGCAGAGCTTGCGGAGCAGGCGGCCGGCGATCACGCCGCGGAGCGTCTTGGCGGCCTTGGCCGGATCTCCGACGGCCTTGACGTAGCCCTCCAGGGCCTGCATGGCGTTGTCGGCGCGGACGCACAGGTACAGGCGGGTGCGTTCGGCGTCGACGCGGGCGGCTTCTTCGGCGGTCTTGGCGTCCGGCATCTCGGCGACGCCGAGCACGTTGGGGTCGCGCCTCAGCATCGAACGGACGGTCGTGGCGTAGTCTGTGCCCTCGACGGTCGGATCGAAGACCTGATGACGCACGCCGTCGAGCTGCAGCTGCTGGTCCAGTTCGACCGTCGCCACGTTCTGGGTGTACGCGTCGTGCAACGCCAGCACGCTGTAGAACAGGGTGGTGCGCCCGCCGTCGGGGGGGGCCGCGATCAGCACCACGCCGCCGACGGTGTCGACGAGCTTCTTCACCTCAGCGAGCTGCTGGTCGAGCAGGCCGATCTCGGACGCGGCGCGCTTCACGGCCGTGTCGGGGTCGAAGAGCATCGTCAGGCGCATGCCGCCCTGCACGCCGACGCTGGTGATGCGGACCTTGCGCTTGTTGGAGCCCTGCTCGACGGTGACCTCGGCCTGGAGCTTCTTGCGGCGGTCGGCCAGGTCGAGCTTCGCCGCGGACTTCCAGAAGTCCATCACCTTGACGGCCGCCGGTCCGGGGAACGCATCGCCGTTGACGGCGACGCCGTCGACCAGCATGCGGGCCTGGTAGGCGTTGTCCTTGCCGGCGGGCACCAGGTCAACCTGCGAGGCGCGGTTCTCCATCGCCTTGAGGTAGACGCCCTCCGCCGCGGTGCGAACCTCGTACTCGGGCGTTTCGGCCTCGGGCGGCGCCACGAGCGACTTGTCGGGAGAACGGATGCCGAGCTTGACGGCCGCGGCGGCCTTGCCGGCCTTCTTGCTCTCCTTGCGGGCGGCCAGGCGCTTGGCGATGTCGAGCGAGATGCGGAACTCGGCGGGGACGCGATCGTCGCGGTTGGCGACCATGGCGTAGACCACCAGGTCGATGATCAGCACCAGCACCATCACGGGGACGGCGACCCAGAACGCCACCTCGCCGACCAGCGGCAGGAAGAACGCCGCCGCCAGCGCGACGGCGCCGAAGCACAGGTGCACCAGGTTCCAGCGCTCGCGCGGGAGGAAGAACCGGGCGGCGTGCTTGTCGTAGACCGTCGAGATGATCCACGCCCACCCGCCCAGGATGATCAGCGGGATGATGGGCTTCCAGAACGAGAGCAGGAAGAAGCCCTCGGCCAGGAGGATCGGGACGTTGGTCGTCGGTTCGAGCGAAGAGGCCATGCCGGCTCCCGGGGCAGGCCCGGCGGACCGGGCCTCGATGGCCCGGGATCCCGTCGGGTAGGGGAAGCAAGTTTACCGAAGTCCCGGCGGGGATGGGAGTTGCGTCGCACCCGAACATGCACCGGAGATCACGGCCGGGCGTCGGAGAACCCCCGGTCGTCGCGCCGGCCGGATGGAGGAAACACCCGGGCCAGCACGATCAGAGCCCCGACGGCCAGCGCCACGCCCAGCGCATTGGCTAGGAAGTCGCTGACATCGACCACGCGATGCACGGCCGGGATCCCCTGGGCCAGCTCGTTCGCACCGGAAAACGCCAGGCCGATCACCCCGCACCTGGCAATGGTCCAGTCCCGGGGCCACGCCCCCACCAGGCCGCTGAAGGCCAGCAGCAGGGTCCAGGTTCCGAAAGAACCGGCGTGCACCCACAGATCGGTGCGGGGAACGACGACGGGCACCTTGAGGTTGGGCCAGAGCGTGGCCGCCAGCAGCGCGAGCGTGAACGCGAGGAACGCCCAACGGCGGATCCTCGGGGCGCGGGAGCCGGGCTGCGGGGTGGGTGCGGACGGCACGCGCGTGGCCTAGGCCGTGGGGGTGGGCTTGGTTCGTGCCGCGGCGGTGGTGACGACCGCGGGGGCCTCGGCGGCCGCGGGGGCGGGATCGGACTCAGAGGCTGCGCGGCGGGCGCGGAGGGTGTCCCACTCCGAGACGATGACCTCGGCGAGCTTGCGGTAGTCGATACCGCCGGGGCACCAGGGGGCGTACTCGAAGATGGTCTTGCCGAAGCTCGGGCACTCGGCGAGCTTGATGTTGCGGCGGATGGCCGGGCGGTAGACGCGGGCGGAGCGCCAGGCGACGTCGGACTGTCGGCTCTGCTCGAAGAACGCGTCGAGGTCGTCGACGACTTCGCGCGCGTGGGTGGTGGTGGAGTCGTGGACGCACAGGACCACGCCGGTGACGGCCAGTCGCGGGTTGACCTGTCGGCCGACCATGGCGACGGTCTCCATGAGCTTGCCGACGCCGTGCAGGGCCAGGAACTGCGCTTGCATGGGGATGAACACCTCGCGGGCGACGGCCAGGCCGTTGAGCGTGAGCAGGCCGAGCGAGGGGGGGCAGTCGATGAGGATGAACTCCCACGGCTCGGCGGCGCGCTCGATGGCGTTCCTCAGGCGCGTGAGGCGGTCGGGAGCGCCGGCCAGTTCGGTTTCGACGCCGGCGAGGTTGGTCTCGGCCGGGACGAGGTCGAGGTTGGGCCGGGCGGCGACGACCGTCTCCTCGATGGGCAGGCGCGGCTCGAGCAGCAGGTCGTACACCGTGGGGCGTTCGCCGTCGGGCTGCACGCCCAGGTGCAGCGTGGCGTGGGCCTGGGGGTCCAGGTCGATGAGCAGGCAGCGGCGGCCCTGCAGGGCGATGCCCGCGGCGAGATTGACGGCGGTCGTGGTCTTGCCCACGCCGCCCTTCTGGTTCATGAGCGCGATGATCCGGCTCGCCGGGAGCCCGCCTCCGTGCATGCGCCGAGTATACGGGGTGGCCGGGATCAGGCCTTGGCGGGCGTGTGGGCGGCGGCCGGCGCGGGGGCGGGGCCGGCGGGAGCTTCGGGCGTGCCGGGGCCGGTCTTGTCGGCCCGGCGCAGACGCTGGGCCTCTGCCTCGAAGACCTGCCGGCGGGCGGCCTTGAGCGCGATGACACCGATGAACGAGAGGAAGACGGCGACGAGGATGTAGGTGACGCGGCTGCGGCCCTCGGTCAGGGCATAGCCCAGGGCGGCGAAGCCGGCCCCCAGGGCGTAGAGCGTGAACACGGCGCCCTTGACGCCGAGCTTGCGCTTGAGGATGTGGTGCAGGTGGTTGTTGTCGGCGGCGGAGATCTTCTGACCGGCGAGCTTGCGGCGGACGATCGCCAGGGCGGTGTCGATGATCGGGATGGCGTAGATGATCAGGCCGGCCAGCACCAGGTTGGTCTGGCCCTGGTCGCCGAGGGTGAGGATGATGACGATGGTGACGTAGCCGAGCATGAGCGAGCCGGCGTCGCCCAGGAAGATGCTGGCGGGGTTGAAATTATGCGGCAGGAATCCCATGCACGCGCCCATGAGCGCCAGGCAGAGGATGATGCGGGTCGCGTCGAGCGGGCCGTTGTCGCCGGCGGCCATCACCAGGGCAACGCACAGCAGGCCGGCGCCGGCGATGGCGGTGACGCCCGAGAGCAGGCCGTCGAGGCCGTCGATGAGGTTCGAGGCGTTGCACGCGCCGAGCACGAACACCGCGATCACGGCCGTGCCGGTCCAGTAGATGAGGTCGAACGACACCTCGCTGCCGAAGATCGGCAGCGACACCGGCAGGTGCAGCACCCACTTGAGGTCGGCGTTGCCGATCCACTGGCCGATCGGCGTGAGCACCTGCTTGGCGACCTTGACGCCGATGTCCTCGTAGGCCAGCGCCGCGGCGGCCAGGAGCTGGCCGCCGACCTTCTGCCACGGCGAGATGCTGATGATGTCGTCGAGCAGACCGACGATCATGACGACGGTCATGCCGAGGATGATGGACATCGGCACCGGCGGGGGGACGCCGTCGGGCAGGGCGTAGACGGTCTTGTGGAACGCGATGAGCCCGTGGAGCGGGTTCATGAACGCGAAGGCCATGGCCCCGAGGATGCCCAGGAAGACCGCGACGCCGCCGAGGTAGGCGATGGGGAAGCGGTGCTCCTTGCGGGTTTCGTCGGGGTGGTCGATGACGTTGTTGGCGATGGCCAGGCGGCGCATCACGGGGGTGGCCAGCAGGGTGATGCCGAATGCGACGAGGAAGATGATGGCGTAGCCGTAGAGCACGTCCCAGCCGTTCTGGGCGGCGGCGGACTGGTCCAGGCCGACGGCGCGCGACAGCTCGGCGTGCCGGCCCTTGAGCACGTCGAGCGTCTGGCCCATCTGGCGGACCTGGTCGAGGACCGCGGGATCGGCGGTGGTCGCGGGGGCGGCCGGGGGTGCGGTCACGGGCGGGGCTCCGTGGGGGCGGGCCTGGCGGGACGGGCGCGGATCTCGGCGGCCAGGTCCAGGATGGTGTCGGTCAGTGGGCGCTCGGGCCTGAAGCTGATCTGGGCCCGAAGGCGGGTCAGGTCCGGGCGACGGTGACGCAGGTCCTCGAAGCCGGCGGTCCAGACGGCGTCGTACGGCACCAGGCGCACCGGCGAGGGGCTTCGCAGCGTCGCGACGACCAGCTCGGCCAGGGCCAGGATGGTGACGGGCTCATCGGCCCCGACGTTGAACACGCGCCCCGGTGCGCCGGCGGAGCCCAGCAGCGCCGGCAGGGCCCGCACGACGTCGCGCACGTCGCAGAAGCACCGCGACTGGCGGCCGTCGCCGTGGACCACCAGCGGGCGGCCGGCCACGGCCGCCTCGACGAAGTTGGGCAGGACCATGCCGTAGGCCCCGACCTGGCGCGGTCCGACGGTGTTGAAGAATCGGGCGACCACCGCCGGCAGGCCTCGCTGCTGGTGATAGGCCAGGGCCAGGTACTCGTCGATCGCCTTGGTGCAGGCGTAGGACCACCGGCCCTTGGTGGTGGGGCCGTAGACCACGTCATCGTCCTCGCTGAAGACCTGCTTGTCGGGCTTGCCGTACACCTCGCTGCTGGAGGCGATGAGCGTCGGGCACGGGGCCCCGCCCGGCCCGCGCTCGGCGGCGAAGCGCAGCAGCGCCGAGGTTTGCTCGACGTTGGTGTCGATGGCGGCGATGGGCTGCTCCATCACCAGCCGCACGCCGACGGCCGCGGCCAGGTGATAGATCTCGTCGAAGCGCTCGCCGTGCCCGAAGGCTCCCAGGGCGTCGGCGAGGCAGGCTTCGATGAACCGCAGGCGCGGGTGGGACTCGGGGAGGTTGGACCGGCGGCCTGTGGTGAGGCTGTCGACCACGGTGACGGCGTCGCCCCTGGCCAGGAGCAGATCGGTCAGGTGCGAGCCGATGAAGCCGGCGCCGCCGGTCACGAGCACGCGCCGGGGGCGCACCGCCCCCGGGCCTGGGGCGCGGGGGTCGCTCTGTGGCGCGTCGGCGGTCACGGCTGCGGCCGCGGGCTTCAGGCCGCGGCGCCGGACTGGTAGTCCGACGCGGCCTTGATGTTCTTGCGGAGGTAACCGCCCGAGGCGCTGCGGACGCCGTTGACGACGACGCCGAGGAACTCGGCCTTGGCGTCGGCGAGCTGGTCGCGCAGGCGGGCGATGAGGCCGCGCTTCTCGCTGAAGGCGCGGACGACGAGGCAGACGGCGTCGCAGCGGTTGGCCAGGGCGAGGCCCTCGCCGGCGATCATGGCCGGGGCCGTGTCGACGATGACGACGTCGTACTTGGCGGCGGCGGCCTTGATGACCTGGCTCATCGTCTCGGTGGCGAGGCGTTCGGGCACGGCGCGGCTGGGGCCGCTGCCGGCGGCCAGGAGGCTGAGGTTGGCGACGGAGGTCTGCTGCACGGCGTCGTCGAGGGTGTTCTTGTGCATGAGCACGTCACCCAGGCCGGGGCCTTCGGCGAGCTTGAAGACGCGGTGCATGGCGGGGCGGCGGAAGTTGGCGTCGATGACCAGGACCTTCAGGTCGCTGGCGGCCATGCTCATGGCGAGGTTGCTGGCGGTGGACGTGGCTCCCGAGCCCGGGGCGCCCGAGAGGACCAGCAGGCTCTTGGCGCCGGTCTGGCCGAGCCGCTTGACGACCTGGCCCCGGACCTGCCGGAAGCCCTCGCTGACGGCGCCGGTGGGGCTGTCGCGGAAGGCGGTCTCGACGCTGGCGGGGCGTGACGGGTCCTCGTCGGCGCTGGGGACGATGCCGAGCACGCGCACGCCGCGGACCAGGGACACGTCCGACGGGCCCTTGACGCGCTGGTCGACGATCTCGCGGAGGACGATGACGCCGACGGCCAGGCCGACGACGGCGATGATGCCCAGGGGGAGCATGATCTCGAGCCTGGGGAAGAACAGGCGGTCGGGGGTCTTGGCCTCTTCGACGCGCCGGACGCGGCCGATGCGTTCCAGCCGGTCCAGGCCGGTTGTGACGTCGATGCCGGCGATGGCGGCGCGGAGCTCGGCCTGGCGGATCACGAGCTTCTCGCGGTCGGCCTTGAGCAGCTGGATCTCGGTCAGGGCGCGCGCGATGTCCTGGCGGCGGCGGATCGCCTCGTTGAGCTGGCGGGTGAGTTCCTTGAGCTCGGCGTCGGCGGCGTCACGGGCCTGGCGCGTCTTGTCGTACTCGGCGTCGAAGAGCTTGCGGAGGATGCGCTCGCGTTCGTTGTTGAGCTCGGCCTCGGTCTGCTCGGCGAGCTTGCGGAGCGAGACCATTTCCTTGTGCTCGGCGCCCAGGCCGGACTGCTCCTTGGCTGCCATCTCGGTGCGGATCTGGGCCATGCGCTGCTTGAGGCCCATCAGCACGGGGTCGCGCTCGGCCTCGTCGCGCTGCTCGTCGGTGTAGGTGATGGCCTGGCCGGGCTTGAGCTGGGCCTCGAGCGTGGCGACGCGGACGCGGGCCCGCTCGAACCGCTGGGTGATCTCGGCGACGGCGGGCTGCAGCATGTAGATGCGGACGTACTCGGCGTCGGTGCTGTCGTTCTCGCCGCCGGTGATGCCGCGCTCGTTCTGGCGCTGGGCGATGAGCGAGTCGATGCGTCGGATTTCGGTGCCGATGCTGTTGAGTTCGACGTTGAGCGGTTCGCGCTGCTCGGTGCCGCGGACCTTGCCGCTGGCCGAGAGGTCCTTGAAGTAGGCGCGGTGGACGGCCTCGGCGATGAGCTTGGCGTCGTTGGGCACGCGGGTGGTGACGCTGACCTCGATGAGCGAGGTTCCGGCGACGACGCGGGCGCGGACGAGGTCCTTGAGGTCCTCGACGGCGGTGCCGGGGTCGAGGCGGCCGCCGGCCATGTGGCCCTTGGCCCACTCGGTGGCGGGCAGGCTGGTGTCGTTGACGACGGCGTCGCGGATGAGCCGTTCGGAGGTGATGATGCGGGTCTGAGTCTGGACGTACCGCTCGAACTCTTCGCGGTCGACGGTGCTGACGTCGGGCTTCAGGGGGTCGGCGATGGGCGGCAGCGCCTGGTAGGTGGTGGTGGCCCGGTAGAGAGGGCTGAGCGTGCGGAATGCCAGGTGTGCCGCGATGCCGACGACGCCGCCGACGATGACCGAGGCGATGAGCCAATACCGGTACTGGACGACGATCTTCAGCGGGTTGAGTGCGACGGTCGGCACCCCGGGGCCGGCGGGTGCGGCTGGCCGGCTGGCGGCGGGTCGTGCGGCGGTCATGGTGCTCATGGCGGGGTCCTTCCGGGGGTCCAACGGCGGGCGCGCAGCGCCCGTCGGGCATTCATCGGCGAGATCGGGGCGCGGGTATCGGCCCCTGATCAGTTGCGGTTATCCAGACGTTTGCGGAGCGACTCCAGTTCCTTTCCGTAGCGTTCGGCGATGCGACGGTCCTGATCGACGGCCAGGTCGAGCTCGCGCTTGAGCTGGTCGGCCCCGGTCCGGTCGCCCTTCTCCAGCCGGGTGATGATGCTGTGCACCAGCGGCATGGTCTTCTCCGCCGGCGAACCGGCGGCGGCCACGGCCCGGGCCAGGACGGCCTCGGCCTTGTCGTAGTCGCGCATGGCCAGGTGGACCGACCCGAGGGTGTCGAGGATGCTGGCGTTGTTCGGCATCAGCTCGACGGCCTTCTGGGCCAGGGGAAGGGCCTCGTCGTGCTTGAGCAGGTGGGCCGAGAGCGTGAACGCGAGGTTGTTGAGCACCTCGGCGTCGTCGGGGCGGATGGCCAGCGCCTTGCGGTAGAGCTCGGCCGACTCGGCGTACTTGCCGTCGCCGTAGAGCATGCCGGCGACGGTCTTGAGCGACTCGGCGGCGACGACCTTGTCGGTCGAGTCGCACAGCCGCCGGAGCGTCGCCATGCCGCGCTCGCGCTGCTCGGCCAGGCCGAGCTGGGCGCGGGCGACGGAGAAGGACATGGCGTCGGTCATGGCCGTCGCCGGCACGGCGCGCCCGATCATCGCCAGCGCGTCGGCGGTGCGGTCGGGGGCGCCGGCGCGCGCGCTCATGTACGCCCGGAGCCCGGCGCGGACGTAGTTGCTCGCCTCGACGATGTCGTCGGCCTTGATGAGCCGGAACGCGGCGGCGG
>JAEUIX010000091.1 GCA_016794945.1 Phycisphaerae bacterium | reverse complement strand
ACAGGCGTCGGTCTCGCGGCTCTTGGCCTGCTCGGCCGCGAGCCGTTCCTGGTAGGTCTTGAGGTCCTTGAACTTCAACGGATCGGTCGGCGACAGGTTCGTGAACAGGGGTTCGAACGAGCCTTCATCGGCGAGCTGGCGGATCCGCTCGGCGGCCCCGACGCGGAAGTGGTGCTGGCACTCCGGGCAGCAGTGGAGGTTGGACTCCATCTGCTTGCGGTAGACCATCTGCGAGCACCCGGGGCAGCGCAGCCACAGGCCCTCGGGGATCACGGCCTTGCGGGCCGGCTTGATTTCCGTCCACGTGCGCGCGGCGACTTTCGTCATGAACGCTTCCTCAACCTGGGAGACTCGCGACCGATCATCCGGATCCAACCCTCGAGTCCCGCTCGCCCCCAACCCCCCGGTGTGCTCCGCGTTCGTCCGGCCCGAGCATCCTGCCGCAGCCGATCGCCCGCGTCAACCACCAACCAGAACATTATCCGAACAAAGCGCTGCCCTGGCGTGTGGTCGAGCCGTCCGCAGCAATCGGCGAGTCTAGCACGATCTCAGCAGCGGAAGGGTCGAGCGAGGTGAATCTCCCGCAATCGCGTTATCGGAAGGCCTGAATCGCTTCGGCCCGGCGCTCGGGTGCCTGCCCGAACACCGCAGTAGCAGCCACGATCACGTCACATCCGGCGCTTTTCACGTCCGAAGCGTTCTCGGGCTTCAATCCGCCGTCCATTTCCAGCCGTTGGTCGCCTCGGAGTTGTTGGGAAATGACACGCGTCTTGCGCAGCACCTCGGGAATGAACGCCTGGCCCGAGCGGCCCGGGTTGACGGACATCACCAGGATCAGGTCCACGATGCCGACGTGCGGCAGGATCGCTTCGACGGGGGTGGGGGGGTTGATTGCAAGGCCCACGCCCGCCCCGGCGTTGCGGATCCGGGACGTCACTTCGGTGATGCGCCCCGGAGGGATCACCTCGACGTGAAACGTCAGGTGGTCCGCCCCCGCGGCGATGAAGGGTTCGATGAACCGTTCCGGGTCGGTCACCATCAGGTGCACATCGAGGAACACCTCCGGCAGTTCGCGACGCACCGCCCTGACCATGTCAGGGCCCATGGTCAGGTTGGGCACAAAATGCCCATCCATGACGTCCACGTGCAGCAGATCCGCCCCGGCCTGCATCACCTGGCGGCAGTCCCGGCCCATGTGGGCAAAGTCCGCCGACAAGATCGACGGGGCCACCAGCGGTGTGCGCGGCGGTGCGGCAAACAGCGTCTTCATCGCCGGCCAGTGTACCGGCCTAGGAACGCGAGATGAACTCCTCCAGCACCGTGAGCGACTGCACCGTCGCCTCGTGCACCGCGGCGTTCAAGTCGCCCAGCGACACCATGCCGACCAGCACGCCCCGGTCGACCACGGGGACGTGGCGGATTCGGCGCTCGCGCATCAGCGTCCTCAGGTCGTCCAGCGGCGTGCCCGGCTCGCACACCAGCGCCGGCGTGGACATCACGTCGCCCACGACGGTCCCCGCGGGGTCGCGCTGCTGCGCCACGACCCGTGTGAGCACGTCGCGCTCGGTGAACATGCCGGCCACCTGGTCGCCCAGCGCTCCGGGCCGAACGACGACCAGCGCACCGATGCGGTGCGCGTTCATCTGGCGCGCGGCCTCAAGGACCGATGCACCCGGTTCGATCGCGACGACCGTTGAGTCGGTCTTGCGACGCAGCACGTCCAACGCGTTCATCATGACCCGCTCCTTGCTGCGGTCACTCCGGACCGCCATGGGACCTCGGGTCTCTCCTGCGTAAATTGTGCCTCGGCGCAGCAAACCGGGCCATGCCCCAAACGGGTCAATCCGCGGGGCGACGAACCCAGGGGAAACACCGGGTGATTCAGGCCAGGAGCGTGCCGTCGCCGGTCTCGGCCAGCGCCAACGCCAGCCGGCCGCCGGATCGGCGGGTGGAGACCATGTACGTCTGCAGGTTCCGGCCGGGGCATGCCGTGGGCTTGATTTCCTGATGGGTGTAGACCCGGGACAGCGCCACGCGGTGAAGGCGCATCTGCGAGGCCACGAACCGGTCGAGCGCACCCTGCTGCTGGGCCGTGGGCCGCTGCAGGTCGAAGTTGCCCATCATCATGATGCCGAGGTTGTTCTCGTTGTTGTCCTGCACGTGGGCGCCCTGGTAGCGGACGCTGCGGCCCTCCCACACGCGCCCCGCAGGGTCGATGATGTAGTGGTAGCCGATGTCCGCCCACTTGCGGCCGGCGACGTGCGACTGGCGGATCTGCTCCAACCGGGCCGCGGCGTCTCCCTGGCTGGTGGACGTGAACACCGTCATGCCGTCGTGGTGAATCGTGATGCGGCGGACGCCGCCCATCGGGTTGATTTCCGAAGGCCGGGCCACGCCGGCGCGGGTCCACGTGGAGCGCGGCATGACGCCCGGGGGCGGCAGGGGCGCGGGCGGCTCGTACGGCGGCGGCACCGAACCGGGGCGCGAACCGACGCCCAGCGGATCGCCGCTCGGGCGCATGGTGTCGCCTCGAGGCGGGGGGGTGTACGTCTGGCAGCCGGCGATGAACAGGCCGGCGAACAGCATCCCACCGACGACCACTTCGCGGCGGGTCGGCTCGAACGGCGCAGCTTCACCCCGGATGCTCATGGAGTTCTCGTGATCGGCGATCGGGTCGACGGACCTTCAAGACGCACACCCGACGTCCCATGCTACCCATTCCGTGCGTGCCCCGCAGGTCGGATTCACCCCCCCTGGCCAGTCAGGTGTCGCTCCAGAAATGCCGTCTGGATGGACTTGGCCTCGGCCGCCACCCGGCCGAAACCGTTGTGTTCGTCCGGGGCGCCGGTGGTGTCCCAGGTTTGCAGGTGGATGAGCGCGGGATCGGCCTCCACCGCCCGGTAGCGGGCGCGGAGCACGTCCAGGTACGTCTCGAGGCAGGCGCCCGGCGCCCCCCGGTCGCCCCGACTGTGCAAGGCCAGCAAGGGGATCGGCCGGAAGCCGGCCGTGTGCCGGATGGGGTCGATGGCGTGGAGGAGCGCGGCGTCCGACCCGGACCGCGCGGGGTCGATCTGGAACAGCATGCCCATGTTCCCGGCGGTGGCCTCCACGGCGGCGCAGCGGAACCGGTGCGGGTGGTTGAGCCGGGCCAAGGTCGCCATGCCTCCGGCGGACATGCCCCCCAGCGCCGCGCGGTCGGGGTCGAACAGCCCGCCGAACTCGGCCTGCAGGGCGTCGAGCACGCCGTCGATCTCGTCGACCACCCGAGCGATGACGTCCAACGTCCGCGACGGATGGTGCATCAGAGGGTCGTACCGCTCGCCGTGGCCGGGAAGGTCGATCGCGCAGGCCGCGATGCCCCCGCCCTCGGCCCGAAGCCACCGCAGGTAGCGGCCGTTGTCGAGCTCCTTGGAGACGGTGCGGCCGTGCATCCACACCGCGAACGGCCTCGGCGAGGTCCAGTCGGGGTGGGCCAGCAGCGCCGGCACGCCCGAAGCCCCCAGGCGGAGGAACCGGGTTTGCCTCGCCAGCGCCGACGGCAGCGACGCGGGGCCGGGCGCCTTGGGGATCACAACGCCACCCGGGAACCCCGGGCGATCGTCCCGGGCAGGCCGGCGGCCTTGAGCTCGGCGGCGTCCATCGCCGTGATCGGGCTGATCTCGATGGTGCAGTCCGGCTCGCCGCCGGCGGTGCGCGGCACGCGGTCGCCGGCACCGGCGGCCTCAAGCCACCGGGCGGCCCGCAGCGTCTGCAGGCGGCGGCAGGTCTCCGGCGAGTCGGGCCCTGAGGCGTTCTTGATGGGGGCGAACTCGTCGGTACGGTCGGTCTCCAGGACGATCGACCGCTCCGCCAGCGGGAGCGCGTCGAAGACGAACGTCTCGAGTTTCACGGCGTTGTTGGCCGCGGGCTCGACGCGACGGCCCGTGGCGGGGTCGACGAAGGGCACCTTCTTCTCGGCGCGGTGGTACGGCAGGCTGAACCGTCCACCCTCGTTGAGGCGACGAACGAAGGCGACGGAGATCACGTGGATGGCGATCGAGCCGGCGTTGAACCGGAGCGAGCCGTCGGGGTTGGTTGCGGCGTTGAGCGACTCGGGCATGTCGGAGTACTCGATCACGGCCGTGCGCCCGTCCACGCGGCAGAGCACGCCGACCTTCTCCCCCGCGTGCGCCTTGGTCACCATCTTGCTCGACATCTCGCCCGACGAATCGGGCGCGAACGCGTGCAGGCCGAGGAACGCCGGGTCGATCACGCGCACCAGGGGGTTGTCGATCTGGGTGTAGGAGATCTGCTCGACGCCGCGCCGCCGCATGTCGTCGATCGCGCCCGACGTGAACAGCGCGCGCAGCGAGCCGCCGTGACCGTCGGGGTTGAGCGCCAGCGCGTGCTTCTGGTCGAGCAGCAGCCGGCCGGAGGCCATGTCGAGCGACGGCATGACGCCCTGGGGGAAGAACATGACGTCGCGCTCGGCGAGCCCGAAGAACCCGTGCCGGCGGAAGAACGCCACCGTCGGCTCGTGGTTGATCGGGCTCGTCATGATGTACCACGGGATCGACGGCCCGCCCGCCGCCCAGCGGCGCTGCGCGGCGATGATCCACTCGGCCAGGCATTGGAACAGCGGCTTGTCGGTCACGGCGCCGCCGGGGTAGCAGCCCTTGGGGCCTTCGAAGCCCAGGCGCGATCCCTGGCCCCCGGCGACCGTGAAGGCCGCGACCTTTCCCGCGGCGACCAGCGCCCGCCCGCGCGCGGCGTACTGATCGCGGTCCCACGGCCGCGCCCCGCGCACAGCGTCGGCCGGGTAGCAGGACACCGGCTGGATGTCGGCCCCCACATCGCTGCGCGGCTTGGAGCGGACGTACTGCTCGATCAGGCGCGGCAGGCCATCGAGGTCCAGCGCTTCGATCTGCGCCAGGAGCCGGTCGCGGTCGGACGTGTTGAGTTCCGGCCAGAAGGACAGCACGTGCTCCTGCCCAACGTCGGCGAGGCGTCGGCGGAGCTGGGCCGGGGCGCCGGCGGGAGAGTCGGTGGACGCGGAGTGGCTCATGGTGATTCGGCTCGTGGTGCGTCTGGACCTGCGGTCGGGGCGACCCGCGGGGGCGATTCTAGTGGCCGCGCGTCACACGCCGGCCATTCGCATCATGGTGGCCGGACGCTCGCACTCGCCGGTTCTGGCCGAGAGCAGCGCCGCCTGGCCCATCGCCAGGGCCAGGACCATGTCGTACCCCTCCACGCCGGCGTGGCCCGCGCGCACCAAGGTCTTGAGGTGGTCGGCCACCATGCGCACGCGAGGCGACGGGCCGCCGGACCTGGCCGCCCTGCTCCCGGGTTGGCGTGCGGCGAGTTTCGGCGCTGCGTCCGACGGCGTGCCCTCGGGCGTCAGCCACTGCACCCCGCCGGCGCCGCACGACAGCCTGCCCGCCGGGCCCACGAGCGTCACCGACACGTCCCACGACGACGCCCGGTCGCTGGCCAACAGACAGCACGATCGCCCGCCGGGGAACCGCACGTTGGCCGTCAGGTCGCCGCTGAGGCCGTGCAGCGCTTCGCCCGGGGTGGCGTGCAGGTTGCGCGTCAGCAGCGGGTTGGCGAACGAAGCGTCCACCGTCTCGGGCTCGCCGAAGACCGCCGCCGCCAGGTCCATCGCGTCGAGCAGCCGCGCGCCCAGGCCCCCTTCCGTCGGCGGGCCCAGGCACTGAACGCACCCCGTCCGCGCAGCGCCGAAGGCCGGGAGCAGGTCCGTCAGTTCCCCGCAGGCGCCCCACGAGCGCGCCGGCGGACCCAGCGCAGCCCAGGCCAGCGACGCCGAAGGCGCGTGCCCCGGCGCCGCAGCGCGCTCGTCCAACGGCGGCAACTGCCCCGCCGCCAGGAGGTCGGCCAGCGACGACGGCAGCGGGTCGAAGCTCGCCACCAGCACCCCGCGCTGCCGGGCGTTGAGCAGCACCTCGCCGTCGAGCGCCTGACCGGGTCGGCCGAACTGGCCGGCCGCGGCGATCAGCAGCGGTCCGGGCCCCGCGCTGCTGATCGCGGCGCGCAGGTCGTCCAACGGTCGGGCCTCGAATCGCGCCGCCAGTTCCTGAGCGCGGCCGACCGCCGGCGTGCCGACGGCCGCGACCGTGAAGCCGGCCGCATCGGCGATCGCGGCAACCAGATCGGCCTGCTCGGGGAGCAGCCACGCGGTCAAAGCAAGAGGGCCGGGAGCGGCCGGTTCGGCGGCCATGGTGCGCCAAGTGTACCGAACGCCGGGCGGTGGCCACGGGGCGGCGGCGAGCCGGTGCGAACCCGGGGCAGGCCGCGGAGGTACCTACCATGACGCGATTGACAACCGAATACGGCGTGGCAGCGCGATCGCCCGGCGGCCTCGGCCGTCCGGGAGGAAAGTCCGAGCACGGCAGGACACGGTGGTGGGTAACGCCCACCCGCCCGCGGGTCGCGGGCGCGGGACAGTGCCACAGAGAACACACCGCCGATGGCCCGGGCGACCGGGATCAGGCAAGGGTGAAAAGGTGCGGTAAGAGCGCACCGCCGGGCCGGCGACGGCCCGGGCATGGCAAACCCCACCGCGTGCAAGGTCCAGCAGTCTCCGCGGCGGCCGAAAGGTCGCCGACGCCCGGTCCGGGCGGCAGGAGGCGGGTAGACCGCTCGAGCCCCGGCGCAAGCCGCGGCCCAGAGAAATGATCGCGCCACGCGGCAGGTCTGAGCCCGAGCCCCCGTCAATGGATCCCGGGCGAGGAAACCGCCGCGCGGACGGAACTCGGCTTACATGCCACGCCCGACCTGACGCGGGCCCCTGGGAGACCGGGGGCCCGCGGCCGTTTTTGGCTGGCGAGGCTGCGTGCCCCGCGCCCGCACGGCGACGCAGACGATGAATGAGTCGCCCAGTTCCGCGGGGTCTTCGACGGGCAGCGCGTACGCGTTGCCGTCGGAATCGGCGGCGTCGGGAATCTGTGCGTACACCGCCGTGTCACCAAGGCCGGCCTCGGCCGCGGCATCGCGCAGCTCCGGAGGCGACCAGAGCCGCCAGCGGTAGACGAAAGCGTCGGTGATGTCGCGGACCACGTCGCGCCCGCGCAGCAGGCGGAAGTGGATCGCGTTCTCGACGCGCGCCGTCAGCGGGTCGGCCGCGCGCTGCTGCCACGTGTAGACGATGCGCAGCGATGCGTCGCGCGGGTGGGTGATCGTCCGCTGCGACGAGCCGCGCACGAACGCCGTCGCCCCGCCGTACGTGTCGCACACGAACACGCCGCCGGGCGTCAACCGGTCGCGGCAGCGCTTCAGGTACCGCACCAGCGCGGGGCGTTCGTGGATCTCGCCGATCGAGAAGTTGCCGACGAAGATCACGTCGGGGCGGGGCGCGCTGGCCAGGGGGCACCGCAGCGCATCGCCCCGCACGGTGCGCAGTCGCGCGTTCCGTCCGGCCAGGCGCCGGGCACGCGCCAGCGCGCGAGCGTCCAGGTCCACGGCCACAGCCCGCCCGGCGGGCACCGATCGCAGCCACTGACGGCTGACCGCCGCCGCGGCAGAGAAATCCTCCTGCAGCACGCGCGGCGAGCCGCCGTGGATCGCGCCCAGCAGCCGCACCGCCAGCGGAGGGTTCTGCACCGCCAGTTCGTACAGGTCGAAGTCCGTCAGCCGCTCGGGGTTGATGCGGGCCATGGCGCGTCGCTCACCAGTCCAGCGGGCGGCTCCACACCCCCGCCAGATCGCCCACCGTGCACGACACGCGCTCCGCCGGCACCGTCAGAAGGCCGGACGCGTTCAGCACGCCGATCCGATCGGCGCGGCAGCCGGCGGCCCGGGCCGCACGCTCCACCTGCCCCGCCGCGTCGGGCGCGACTTCCAGCACGTACCGGCTGGGGCTCTCGCCGAACGCCGCGGCGTACACGTCGGCGTGCACCGCCGAAAGGTCGATCTCGGCCCCGAGCGAGGCGCGGCCGTCGAGCGCGCCGATGAGCATCTCGGCGATGCAGGCCAACAGCCCGCCGTCCGACACGTCGTGGGCCGACCGAACGACGCCGGCCTGGATGAGCCCCGCGACGCACCGCGCGGCGGCGGGGCCGACTGCAAGGTCCGTGGTCGGCACGGCGCGGTCGGGCGCGGGCGCGAATTCGACGCCGATCGACCCGCCCACGGCCGCCTGGGTGGGCGCCCCGACGAGCATCAGCAGGCCGCCGGCCGCCTTGGCGTCGGTGGTGGTGCAGCGGTCGAGGCGCGGGACGATGCCCAGCCCGGTGATCAGCAGCGTGGGGGGGATCTCGATCACGCGTTCGGCGCCGGTGTTCGGATCGGTGTACTTGAGCTGGTTGTTCAGCGAGTCCTTGCCCGAGACGAACGGCGTGCGGTAGGCCTTGGCGCCGTCGTAGCACCCCTCGGCGGCACGCACGAGCGAGCCCATGTTCTCCGGCTTGCCGCAGCTCGGCCAGCAGAAGTTGTCGAGGATCGCGATGCGGTCTGGGTCGGCCCCCGTGCAGACCAGGTTGCGCACCGCCTCGTCGATCGCCGCCAGGGCCATGAGGTACGGGTCGCCCCCGGCCGCGGGGTCGCCCACGCCGGTCTGCAGGCCGCAGGCGATGGCGATGCCGCGCCCCGAACCGGCGACGGGCTCGAGCACGCTGGCGTCCGATGGGCCGCGTCCCCGGACGCCGGCCAGCGGCTTGACCACGGTGTTGCCGCGCACCTCGTGGTCGTACTGACGGATGATCCAGTGCTTGCTGGCGACGGTGGGATGGGCCAGCACGTCCAGGAGCACGGACTTGATGTCCATGGGCGCAGCGCCGCCGAACCCGGGGCGCGGACGGGTCGCCGGGGCCGGGCGGGCCGGCGGCGTCCAGACGGCCTGGCGCGTGGGCATGGGGATGCCCTCGTGCAGCAGGTGCATGCTCAGGCGGCCGACCTCGCTCCCGTGGAACAGCAGCACCAGGTCGCGATCGGGCGTGCCGAAGTGGCCCAGGTCGGCGAGTTCCACGCCCTCCTCGCGGCAGATCTCGCGCAGCGCGGGCAGGTTGGCCGGCGGCACGGCCAGCACCATGCGTTCCTGCGCCTCGGAGATCCAGATCTCGGTGTACGACAGGCCGGGATACTTCAGCGGCGCGCGATCGAGGTGCACCTCGGCGCCCAGGTCCTTGCCCATCTCGCCGATCGCCGACGAGAACCCGCCGGCTCCGCAGTCGGTCATGCCGTGGTAGAGCGGCCCGCCCCGGGCGTCGCGCGCCCGCATGATGGCGTCGAGCGTCTGCTTCTCGGTGATCGCGTTGCCGATCTGCACCGCGTGCGAGAACTCGTCGCTGGCGGTTTCTTCCAGTTCCGCCGAGCTGAACGTGGCGCCGTGGATGCCGTCGCGCCCCGTCCGCCCGCCCAGCGCGATGATGCGGTCGCCCTCCCGGGCGCCGCCCGACACGCACGAACGCGGGATCAGCCCAACGCACCCGCAGAACACCAGGGGATTGCCCACGTAGCGGTCGTCGAACGCCACGGCCCCGTTGATCGTCGGGATACCCATGCGGTTTCCGTAGTCGCGCACGCCGGCCACCACCTGCTGCAGGATGCGGCGCGGGTGCAGCGTGCCCGGCGGCAACGCCCGGCCCGGTCCGCCCGGCCCCTGGGCCCAGCGGTCCGGGAACGCCACGCAGAACACATCGGTGTTCGCGATCGGCTGCGCCCCCAGCCCCGTACCGATCACGTCGCGGATGCACCCGCCGACCCCCGTCGCCGCCCCGCCGTACGGCTCGATCGCCGACGGGTGGTTGTGCGTCTCGACCTTGATGCACACCCCGTGCCGGTCGTCCAGCGCGATCACCCCGGAGTTGTCCTTGAAGACGCTCAGTGTCCAGTCAACGCCCTCGTCGATCAGTTCGAACGTCGCCGCCGCGACCGTGCTCTTGAGCAGGT
>JAEUIX010000055.1 GCA_016794945.1 Phycisphaerae bacterium | reverse complement strand
CGACACGTGGACCTGGAACGGCACCGCCTGGACCCGCGCAGCGGTCAGCGGTCCCGCGGCACGCTACCGGCACTCGATCGCGAACGACTCGACCCGCGCCCGCGTGGTGATGTTCGGCGGCGCGGCCGCCGCGGGCCTGCTGGCCCCGGCCGCGGCGGCCAGCGCCCAGTGGTCCAGCGACCCGGCCACGAACTTCCGAGTCGCCGACCGGCTCGGGGAGCAAGCCGTGCCGAAGATCTCGCCCGCCAATGACGGCGGCGCGTACATCACCTGGTTTGATAACGGCAGCACCAACATCAAGGCCGACACCTGGACATGGAACGGCACCGCCTGGACCCGCGCCGCGGTCGGGGGCCCGGCGGCTCGTTTCCGCCACGCGATGTCGAACGACTCGGGCCGGTCCCGTGTGGTCATGTTCGGGGGCGCGGCCGCCTCGGGCCTGTTGGCAGATACCTGGGAGTGGAACGGCACCGCCTGGTCTGCGGTCAACACCCCCGGACCCTCGGCCCGCCAGCAGGCGGCGATGGTCTACGACGCCGCGCGGCAGGTGGTGGTGCTGTTCGGCGGGTCGGACGGGAGCAACGGCCTGGGCGACACCTGGACGTACAACGGCACGGCATGGACCCAGGCCGCGCCGGCGACCAGCCCCGGCGCCCGCTGGTCACACGCCATGGCGTACGACTCGGCGCGGCAGGTGGTGGTGCTGTTCGGCGGGCGCGACGGATCCGGCGCGCTCGGCGACACCTGGGAGTGGAACGGCACGGCCTGGACGCAGGCCAGCCCCGCGGGCACGCCCGGCGCGCGCTCGGCCCACGGCATGGCGTTCGACCCGGTCAGCGGCCGGACCATGCTCTTCGCGGGAGAGGACGCGGGCGGCAACATCCTGCAGGACACGTGGCTTTACGACGGCACGGCTTGGGCCTCGCAGGCGCCGGCCACGCAGCCAGCGGCGCGCCGGGAGTTCGCCATGGCCAACAGCTTCACGGCCGGGGGCCAGCGCGTGCTGATCTACGGCGGCTTCGGCGGATCGTTCAACCTGGGCAGCGCGTTCGAATGGAGCGGTACGAACTGGGCGAGCAAGCCCAGCACGCCGACGTCGCGCCTCGGCCCCGCGATGGCGTACGACGCGGCGCGGTCCAACACCGTGTTGTTCGGGGGCCAGGAGCTGGGCTTCTACGACCTGCACCTGCAGCGGCTCGACGCGCAGGGCAACGAGCAGTGGCCGCACAACGGCGTGCAGGTGTGCGATTTGGACAACACCCAGGTGCTGGGCGCCTCGATCATCACGGCGGCCGACGGCAGCGCCGTGATCGCGCACAACGACCAGACCGAGCAGCCGTTCGTCAGCTTCGGGCAGATCTCCGTCAGCAAGTTCTCGGCCGCGGGCGTGCGCCTGTGGAAGCGCACGATCAGCAGCAACACGGGCACGAACACCAACCCCGTCATCGCGCAGCTGGCCGACGGCACGTACGCCGTCGGGTACAGCACCAGCACCAGCCCGCAGTCGTTCGTCCTGCAGCGGCTCGATGCCGACGGCACGCCCCTGTGGGCCGGCGCCGGCGTCTCCGTCACGGAGGCGGGCCGCTACCTGGCGATCTGCGACATCAAGCCCGTCACGGGCGGGTTCGCCGTGCTGTGGGTTCGGGCGTCGGGCATCAGCCCCACGACCACGACCAAGGGGCTGGCCGTGCAGAAGTTCGATCTCTCCGGCGTCCAGCAGTGGAACGGCGGCGCGCCGTTCAATGTCTACGGCCCGTCGCCGACCGCCAGCATCCAGAACGGCTATTTCCCCACCATGCTCGCCGACGGCGCCGGCGGCGTCTGCTTCGCCTGGTACGAGTCCGTCGGCTCCCGCAACGCCTACCTCCAGCACGTGCTGGCCAACGGCGCGCTCAAGTTCGCCGCGCCACTGCCCACGACCGGCGCCACCCCGGGGCGCGGGCGCCTGAGCGCCTCGCTCTCCTACGACGCCCCCAGCGGCGCGTACTTCATCGCCAGCTCCGAGGCCAACAGCGCGACCACCAACACCGACAACAACGTGGTGGTGCAGAAGATCGACTCCACCGGGGCGCTTCTGTGGGGCTCGGCCTCGCGCGCCCTGTTCGCCGTCGGCTCGCCGCAGCCGTCGTTCGTCAACTGCCTTACGCTCGGCAATGACTGCATCGTGGCGTACATGATCACCACGGGGCCGGTGACCCGCGTCATCCGCGCCGCCCGCGTCAACGCCGACCAGTCGATCCCCTGGGCCGTCGACGTCAACAACGACGGCGGCACCGACAAGAGCCGCCTGGCCGCAGCGCTCAGCACCCAGGGCTTCGCCATGCTCACCTACGGCTGGGGCAACCCGTCGGGCCAGGACATCGCCGCGGCACGGCTCAACGCCGACGGCACGCTGGGGAACCCCGCCGCCCCGGTCGGATGCAACCCGGCCGACGTGGCGACCGAGGGCAGCCCGCAGCCGTTCGTCGATGGTCCGGACGGCTTCATCACCGGCACCGACTTCGACGTCTTCGTGCAGGCCTTCTTCCAGGAGATCCGCCGGCCGGCCGGCACAGGCCCGTTCATCGCCGACCTGACCGACGGCGACGGCACCGGCGGGCCCGACGGTTTCATCACCGGTTCGGACTTCGACTTCTTCATTGTGAAGTTCTTCGCCGGCTGCCCCTCGACCGGTCGAACATCGCGGCATCGATCAACCCCCGGGGCCCGGCCCCCGGGGGTTTGTCGTGACGCGGGCCGAATGACCGGTGCCGGTCTTCCGCTCCCGGTTCTGGTTCTGTACGGGAGCAAATCGCTGCGTGCGTCTGGCCCTGCCGATCGGGGATGTCGCACTGAAGGGGTGCCGGAGCTGCTTCGCCGCCGCGCTTGTGTCCCTGCGGGACCGTGGTACGCTGAACACCGGCTTGGAGGTGCTGTATGCGCGTGATCAAGATGCTGGCCTGTTCTGCGGCGGCGTTGGCGGCGATGTTCGCCGGCGTCGGCACGGCGCGGGCGCAATCCGGCGGGGGGTTCGACCTGTCGTGGAACACGGTCGACGGCGGCGGTGGCAAGAGCACCGGCGGCGTCTTTGAGCTGTCGGGCACCATCGGCCAGCCCGACGCCGGCGTGATGTCCGGCGGCACGTTCACGCTCTCGGGCGGCTTCTGGGCCATCCCGGTGGGCCCGCGTGCGTGCAACGGCGCCGACGTGGCGACCGAGGGCAGCGCGCAGCCCCTGATCGACGGGCCGGACGGCTTCATCACGGGCATCGACTTCGACGTGTTCATCACGGCGTTCTTCCAGGAAGTCCGCCGGCCGGCGCCCAACGGCCCGTACATCGCCGACCTGACCGACGGCAGCGGCTCGGGCCCGCCCGACTCGTTCATCACCGGGTCGGACTTCGACCTGTTCGTGCAGCTGTTCTTCCAGGGCTGCCCGTAAGGCGCCGCCCGGGATCGATCGACCAAATGACAAGGCCCGGGACGCGCGTCCCGGGCCTTGTTCGTTGGGCGGGTTGTGCAGGCGCACCAGCGGTGCGGGCGTCGGCCCGGCTCAGGCCACCTGCAACAGCTTCATGGTCTCGGCCACGATGTCGGCGGCGCTCAGGCCGCACATCTTGAGCACCTCGTCGGGGGTGCGGGCGCTCTTGGGGATGCGCCGGACGTACATCTGCCGGAGGGTGAACGCGTCGCCCGAGCCGGTCAGGGCGTCGGCCACTGCGGCGCCGATGCCGCCGCCGTAGTTGTCCTCGATGGTGACGATGTAGCCGCCGTTGTTGTTGGCGATGTCCAGCAGCGCGTCGGTGTCGAACGGCAGCGAGTACAGGTCGACCAGCGTCGCCGAGATGCCGGCCTTGTCCAGCGCGTCCAGAGCCTTGTTGGCCTCGTGCACCATGGCGCCGGCGGCGCACAGCAGCACGTCGCGCCCCTCGGACAGCACCTCGAAGCCGCCCAGGTTGAAGGCGGTCTGGTCGTTGTAGATGAACTCGGTGTCGTTCCGCAGCGTGCGCATGTAGCAGGCGCCCTCGTACTCGGCCATGGCGTGCGTCAGGGCGTACGCGGCGTAGGCGTCGGCGGGCTGGAGGATGTAGCAGGCGGGGTTGCCGCGGTGGTCGCGGGTGGTCGAGAAGGCGCGGAACCACGCCAGGTCGGGCAGCGACATCTGGCTGGGGCCGTCGGCGGCGAGGGTGATGCCGGCGTGCGAGCCGACGATCTTCAGGTTCGCCCCGCTGTTGATGGCCATCTCGATCTGGTCGTACGCGCGGGTCACGAACTTCGCGAAGGTCGAGACGAACGGCACCTTGCCGGCGGCGGAAAGCCCCGCGCCGACCGACACCATGTTCTGCTCGGCGATCTTGCACTCGAAGAACCGCGACGCCAACGTCGAGTCCTTCTTGAACATGTCGGCGAACGTGGAGTTGCTCACGTCGGCGTCGAGCGCCACCACGCGGTCGTTGGCGTGCCCCAGGGCCCGCAGCGCCACGCCGTAGGCCCGGCGCGTCGCCATCTTGCCCGTCTGCAGCGCCGTCACCATGTCGAACTTCCGGGCGATCTCGCCCAGCGGGACCATCTCGCCCTGGCGCTGCTCGCGCGGCTTGTACTCGGCCGGCGGCTGGATCTCGAACGAGTCGCTCGACACCAGGCTGCTGGTCAGTTCGACGCGCTTCTCGTCCAGTTCGGCCAGTGCCTTGGCCATCGCGTCGCCCGTCGCCGGCTTGCCGTGCCAGCCCGAGCCGCTCATCGTGGAGGAGCCCCACCCCTTGACCGTGCGGGCCACCAGGGCGATCGGCTGGTCGAAGGTGCCGCTGTTCTTGCAGAACTCGTCGAACGCCGCCTTGATCTGCTTGGGGTCGTGCCCGTCGATCTCGAGGACCTTGAAGCCGTAGGCGGTGAGCTTGGCCGCGATCACCTTGGACGACTGCTGCTTGCTCACGCGGTCGGCCTGGCCGTACTCGTTGCAGTTGAAGATGGGCAGGACGTTGGTCAGCCGCCGCTCGGCGATGTAGTCCAGGGCTTCGGAGATCTGCCCCTCGCGCGATTCACCGTCGCCGATGATGCAGAAGATCCGCCGGTCCAGTCCGTCGAGCTTGGCCGCCTCGGCCAGCCCGGCCGCGACCGACAGGCCCTGACCCAGCGAGCCGGTCGCCGCGTCGAAGAAGGGGAACCCCTCCATCGGGTTGGGGTGGCCGTCGAGCTCGCTGGCGGCGTCTCGGAGCTTGGCCAGGTCCTCGACCGTCAGCCGCCGGCGGTTCTCGGGGTCCTTGCCGACCATGACGCCCAGCTTGGCGCAGGCGGCGTAGACGATGGGAACCGCGTGGCCTTCGCTGAGGACCAGGCGATCGCTGGTGGGGTAATCGGGGTAATCCGGGCTCCAGCGCATGGTGGAGAACATGAGGACCGTCACGATGTGGCCGAGCGACATGGACGTGGAGGGGTGCCCGCTGCCGGCGGCGGCGGTCATCTCGATGGACATCCGGTCAAGCTCAATGGCCTGGGCATGCACGGCGGCTTCGAATGACATGGCAGCGTCCTTTCCTG
>JAEUIX010000045.1 GCA_016794945.1 Phycisphaerae bacterium | reverse complement strand
GCGTGCGGCGACGCCGCATCCAGGTGCACAGGTCGCGTGAACGGCGCACCGATCGCGACATCGATTCCTGAGAAACCCCGGATTCGGGGCCTCGGCCGCAACCCACCGCCCCGCAGGAACTCCGCCCCTCGACATTCCCGGACGACGGAACGCCGGCCGATCAGTCCGCACCGCTTCTGCCGCCGCCGCGTATAGTGAAAGCCGTGAGGCTCCACGCAGCTTCCATCTGGTTCTTGGTGGTCTGCTACGGCGTGCTAGCGCCCCTGTGCTGCTGCGCCCGCGCCGCCGTCATGCCGGTGCACGCACCCATCGCCGACCGGGGCCACGCCTCGGAGTTCGAGCAAGACCAGCGGCACGACTGCTGTTCCACGTCGGAGGGCCGGTCGCAGGACGATTCGTCCGATCCCGCCGACCCTCGGCCGGCGCCGAGCCACGATTGCGATCCCGACTCGAAGCACTGCGACCAGTGCAAGGCCCCTCAGGCGCTCGGCACCGTCGGCGATTCGGCCGACCTGTCGTTGTGGCTGCTTCCAGTCCTTCAGCCCGCCCACGCCGACGCAGCGTTCGAAGCTGTCGCCGCGCGGAGCACGGTCGCTGCACCGCCGCCGGGGTGCTGTCCCACGCCCCGGTCGGGGCGCGGCACGCTTCTGACGCTCTGTCGCCTTTCGATCTGATCGCCCCTGTGCACCCCCGCCGGGCCGTGCGGCCCGGCGGGTGATCGTCCGCGCCGTCGCCGTCGCGCTGCGCGGTTCGTCGTGCCAGGGGATTCACCATGACCGCGGCCGATCCGGTTCGAGGGCTGGCGCTCGGCGCCGGCCAGCAGACAACCCCGATGAATTCCGTCGCGCCGCCGCGCAGGCGGTGGCTGGTGCGCTGGGGCGTGCCCCTGGTGGTCACTGCTTGCGTACTGGCCCTGCTCGGCTACGCCGCCCGGCAGACCCTGCGCCCGTCGATCGAGGTCCAGGTGGCCGAAGTCGTCGCACGCCCCGCAGCGGCCGGCGCCGCCGCGGGAAATGCTCGGACGATGACCGTTCAGGCCCCCGGGTGGGTCGAGCCCGACCCGTATCCCAGCCGAGTCACAGCCCTGACCGAGGGCGTGGTCACCGAGGTGCTCGTGCTCGAGGGCCAGCACGTCGAGGCCGGGCAGGTCGTCGCGCGACTGGTGGATGCCGACGCGACACTGGCAGCCCGGCGGGCCGCGGCCACCGTCGAGACCCGCAAGGCCGAACTCGCCCGCGCGGTGGCCGCCGAGCGCGTGGAGGCCGCCCGCGCCGACGAACTGAGGGACGACCTCGACCGCAAGCGCTCGCTGGTGGAGCGCGGCGCCGTCGGCCAGGGCGAGGTCCGCCAACTGGAACTCCGCCTCGCCGGGCAGGAGGCCATGGTGTCCGCCGCCGGCGCACAGACCGCCCAGGCCCGCGCGGCGCTGGCCGAGGCCGAAGGGGCCCTGGCCGAGGCCGACCTGCGCCTGGCCCGCACGGAGGTCCGCTCGCCGTGGTCGGGCGTGGTGCTGGCCCGCATCGCCGAGCCCGGCAGCCGCCTGATGATGAACAGCGACGACCGCGACGCCGCGACCATCGTCAAGCTCTACGACCCCGCGCGCCTGCGCGTGCGCGTCGACATCCCCCTGGCCGACGCCGGCAAGGTCGCCATGGGCCACGAGGCCGAGGTGACCACCGAGGCGTTGCCCGGCGTGGTGATGCGCGGCGTGGTCACGCTGTTCGTGCACGAGGCGAACATCCAGAAGAACACCGTGCAGGTGAAGGTGAACCTGTCCGGCGCTCCGCCCGAACTCAAGCCCGAGATGCTGACGCGCGTGCGGTTCTTCCGCCCCGCCGCCGGCGCGCCCGCCAGCGGCGCCGGCCCGGGCGGCGCGGGCGCCGACGACCTGTGGATCTTCGCGCCCGAAGCCGCGATCGCCGACGCCGACGGCCGCCAGCCCTTCGTCTGGCTGTACGACGAGCCGACGCGCACGGCCCTACGGCGCGACGTGCGGCTGGAGCCGGGGGTCGCCGACGGTTACCGGCGCATCGCCGAAGGCCTGCGCCCGGGCGACCGTGTGGTCCTTCGTCCGCCCCCCGGCCTGACGCAGGGCGCCGCGGTGCGTCCGGCCGCCCACCGCCACGGGGAGACCACGCCATGACCGCCGCCCCGTTCATCCAGTGCCGCGCACTGACGCGCACCTACCGCAAGGGCGCCACGCTCATCACCCCGCTGCGCGAGCTCGATCTCGACGTGCCCGCCGGCGACTTCGTCGCGCTCATGGGCCCCTCGGGCTCGGGCAAGACCACCCTGCTCAACCTCATCGCGGGCATCGACCGCCCCACGTCCGGATCGCTGACCGTCGGCGGCGTGGACCTCGGCCGCCTCTCCGCGGCACGGCTGGCCGACTGGCGCGCCGTCAGCGTCGGCTACGTCTTTCAGCTCTACAACCTCGTGCCGGTGCTCACGGCGTACGAGAACGTCGAGCTGCCGCTGCTGCTGCGCCGCATGCCCTCGCGCGAGCGCCACCGGCGCGTCGCCCTGGCGCTCGAACTGACCGGCATCGCCGACCGGCACGACCACTACCCGCGCCAGCTCTCCGGCGGCCAGGAACAGCGCGTCGCCATCGCCCGCGCCATCGTCGCCGACCCGGCGCTGCTGGTGGCCGACGAACCCACCGGCGACCTCGACGGCGAATCCGCCGCCGCGATCATGGGCCTGCTGGTCCGCCTGAACCGCGAACTCGGCAAGACCCTCATCATGGTCACCCACGACCCGCGCAGCGCCGCCCACGCCCGACGCATCCTCCGGCTCGACAAGGGCCGCCTCGTCGCCGACAACCCCTCCCCCGCGGAGGCCGTCGCGTGATCGGACCCCGCCACATCCCGCTGGTGCTCAAGCAGGTCGTCCGCCACCGCACGCGCACCGTGCTGACCATCGGCGGCGTCGCCGCCGCCATGTTCCTCTTCTGCGCCGTCCAGGCCATGCAGCTCGCCGTCGCCCGCGTCACCGGCGCCCAGGCCGATGAAACCACCCTCATCGTCTACCGCGAGAACCGCTTCTGCCCCTTCACCAGCCGCCTGCCCGAGCACTACGAGCGACGCATCGCCGCCATACCCCACGTCCGCTCCGTCGTCCCCCTCAAGATCGTCGTCAACAACTGCCGCGCGAGCCTCGACGTGATCACCTTCCGCGGCGTGCCGGAGGAACGGGTCGAGGCCCTGGGCCTGCGCATCCTCGACGGCTCGCTCGAATCCTGGCGAGCCCGCGGCGACGGCGCTCTGGTCGGCCGCTCGCTGGCCGCGCGCCGCGGGCTTTCCGTCGGCGAGTCCTTCGACGCCGCCGGCGTCACCGTCACCGTCGCCGGCATCGTCGACAGCGATGCACCCCAGGACCAGAGCGTCGCCTACGTGCACCTGCCCTTCCTGCAGCGCGCCGCCCGAGGCGGCGGCCAGGGCATCGTCACGCAGTTCAACGTCAAGGTCGACGAGGCTCGCAACCTCGAGTCCGTCGCCCGGGCCATCGACGCCGAGTTCCGCAACGACCAGGAACCCACGTACACCTCGCCCGAAACCGCCTTCATCGCCCGCGCCGCGCACGACGTCGTCGAGATCGTCGGCTTCACCCGCTGGCTCGGCTGGGCCTGCCTGGCCGCCGTGCTCGGCCTGGTCGCCAACGCCATCGTCCTCAGCGTGCAGGACCGCGTGAAGGAGCACGCCATCCTCCAGACCCTCGGCTTCCGCTCCGGCCTCATCGCCGCGCTCATCGTGCTCGAGAGCATCCTGCTCAGTCTCCTCGGCGGGGCGGTGGGCGCGGGCGCCGCGGCCGGCGTCCTGGCCTGGGGCCACTTCGCCCTCACCGTCGAGGGCGTCAGCATCGCCGTCGCCTCCGACCCACTGGCCGCCGCCGCCGGCGTCGGCCTGGCCGCCCTGCTCGGCGTCGCCGCCGGGCTCTTCCCCGCCTGGCGCGCGTCGCGCCGGCCCATCGCCCAGTGCTTCCGCGCCGTCTGACCCCCCACTCCGCCCGCCATGGCACGACTCCCGCTCGATTACGCCGTCCGCAACCTCGGTCGGTCGCCCCTGCGCGCCGGCCTCAGCGTCCTGGGCGCGGGCCTGGTGGTCCTGCTGGTCATCGCCGCCGCGGGCTTCGTCACCGGCATGAGCCGCAGCCTGCGCGCCAGCGGCGACGATCGGCACGTCATCCTGCTGGGCGCCGGGAGCGAAGAGAGCATCGAGCGCTCCGAGATCGCCGCGTCGGTCGGCTCGCTCGTGGCCGCCGCCGTGCCCGGCCTGCAGACCAGCATGGGAGCCCCGCACGTCTCGGCCGAGGTGCACGTGCAACTGCCCGTCCGCAGTTCCCCCGACGCGCCCAACCCGCGCCTGCTGCTCATCCGGGGCGTCACGCCCGGAGCGATGCTGGTGCACCGCTCCGTGCAGATCACCGAGGGCCGGTTCCCGCGCGCCGGGCACGACGAGATCATGCTCGGCAGCGCTGCGCCCCGGCAACTCGGCCTGGCCGACGCCGACCTTGCCGTGGGCGGCACGCTCTGGATCGACAAGGCGAAGTGGACCATCGTCGGCCGCTTCGCCGCCCCCGGCACCGTCATGCAGGCCGAGGCCTGGACCGCGCTGACCGACCTCAAGGCCGCCACCAAGCGCGAAACCGATTCGTGCGTCGAGCTCGCCCTCGGAGACGCCGAGTTCGCCGACATCGACGCCTTCGCCCGCCAGCGGCTCGACCTCGAGCTCACCGCCGTGCCCGAGACCCGCTACTACGCCGGACTCGCGTCGTTCTTCCGTCCCGTGCAGGCCGTCGTCTGGGCAACCGCCCTGCTCATCGCCGCCGGCGGACTGCTCGGCGGCCTGAACACCATGTACGCCGCGTTCTCCTCCCGCGTCCGCGAACTGGGCATGCTCCAGTGCCTGGGCTACCGGCGCAGCGCCATCGTGCTGAGCCTCGTGCAGGAGTCCCTGCTCGCCGCCGGGGCCGGCGCCGTGCTCGCATGCGTCGCGGGACTGGCGCTGCTCGACGGCCTGGCGGTGCGCTTCTCCACCGGCGTCTTCGGCCTCGTCGTGGACCACACCGTCGTCGCCCTCGGCCTGGCCGCTGGGCTGGCCCTGGGCCTCATCGGCGCGCTGCCGCCGGCCCTGCGCGCCCTGCGCCTTCCGATCGCCGAATCCCTCAAGGCCGCGTGATCCCCGGGAACTCCCGGCCCGCCGCCACGTCTGACCCGATCAACAACACCGCAAGGAGCCCCCACCCATGAAACGCGCCGCACCCGCCACCCTGATCGCGCTCGCCGCCGCGCTCATCCTCCCCGCCTGCGACAAGAAGCCCGCCCCGCCCGCCGACGCACCCAAGGCCGCCCCCGTCGCGGCCCTTCCGGCCGATCTGTTCATCGCCGCCGCGCCCGCCGACGCCCAGGGCGTCAAGGCCGCCAAGCAGGCCGCCGGCCCCGGCCAGAAGGTCGTCGTGCGCGGCCGCGTCGGCGGCTCGGCCGACCCGTTCGTCGATGGACGCGCCGTCTTCACGCTCATGGACTTCACCCTGCCCGCGTGCTCCGACAACCCCGACGACGCCTGCGCAACCCCCTGGGACTACTGCTGCGAGAAGCGGGCCGACATCACCGCCAACGCCGCGACCATCCAGGTGACCGATGCCTCGGGCGCCCCGCTGAAGGTCGGCCTCAAGGGCGCCTCGGGCCTGGCCCCGCTCAGCGAGGTGGTGGTGATCGGCACCGTGACACAGAAGGACGACAGCGGCGTCTTCGTCGTGCGGGCCGAGAAACTGCACGTCGGCCCGCCGTCCAAGCCCGCCCCGCGGAAGTGACGAGCCCCGCCCGTCAGCGGTGCTTCACCACGTCCGCGTCGGCGAACCGGACCTTCGCCATCATCCCGAAGTCGTCGTCCGCGGCGCGGTACCCCGCCGTCGCCACCACCTGCGCGTGGTACCCCTCAGCGGGAAGGCCCAGGATCTCGTCGTACTTCGCGCCGTCGAAGCCCTCCATCGGGCAGGCGTCGATCCCCAGCATCGCCGCCGCGGACAGGAAGAACCCCAGCGCGATGTACACCTGCCGCCCGTTCCACGCGCCCGACTGCTCGGCGTTCAGCCCCTTGACGGTGCCGAGCATCATGTTCTTGTACTGCTCCAGCGCCGCCGCGGGCACCGCCCGCACGTCCACGATCCGCTGCACGTACCGCTCCACGTCCGCCGGCGTCATCGCCGCCCGGCGGCAGAAGACCACCAGGTGGGACGCGTCGGTGATCTGCGGCTGGTTCCACGACACGGCCCGCAGCTTCGCCCGCAGCGCCGGGTCGCTGACCACCACGAACCGCCACGGCTGCAGGCCGTACGACGACGGCGCCAGGATCATCGCCTTCTCCAGCGCCGCCCAGCGGT
>JAEUIX010000018.1 GCA_016794945.1 Phycisphaerae bacterium | reverse complement strand
GACGCCCATGTGCCGCAGCTTCGCGACCGCCTCGCCCGAGAGCGCCAGGCCGGCGGACTCCGCGGCGAACTTGCCGCCCGAGCGGGCCCGCTCGCGCGCCTTTTCCATCAGGGCGTTGTAGCCGGCCATGTCGAGCTTCAGGCCGCGCTCCTCGGCCATGAGGGCCGTGAGGTCGATCGGGAAGCCGTAGGTGTCGTAGAGCTTGAAGGCGTCCTCGGCGGCGATCTCGCGCGCCGGGCCGAAGTGCGCATCGGCCCATTGCGGCGTGATGCGGCCGACCGCGACCGCGTCGAACGGCTCCGGCGAGTCGGGGCGGCGGATGGCCAGGGTCCACGCGCCGTCGGCCTTGACGGCCTCGACGGCGGCGTGCGCCATCTGCAGGTGCGGGATGAGCCGCGCCTTCTTGAACGCGGCGATGCACGCCTCGTCGAAGTGCACGATGCCTCGGTCGAGCGTGCGTGCGAAGGACTCCTCCTCCTCGCGGATGGTGTCGGCGACGTGCGCGGGGTTCTTGCGCAGTTCGGGGAAGAACTCGCCCATCTGCTGCACGACGACGGGCACCAGGTGCGAGAAGAAGCCGGTGCGGGCGCCCAGGATCTGCCGCCCGTAGCGGACGGCGCGGCGCAGGATGCGCCGCAGGACGTAGCCGCGCCCCTCGTTGCTCGGCGTGGCGCCGTCGGTGATGGCGAAGGTGAGGGTGCGGATGTGGTCGGCGATGACGCGGTAGGCGGTGTCGATGTTGCCCTCGTCCGCGGCGCCGGTGCGGCCCATGTAGGGGCGGGCGCCGGTCAGCTTCTCGATCTCGAGGAACAGCCGGGCGAAGACGTCCGAGTCGTAGTTGCTGCGGACGCCCTGCAGAACGCTCACGAGCCGCTCGAAGCCCATGCCGGTGTCGACGTGCCGCGCCGGCAGCGGGCGCAGCTTGCCGCCCTCCTCGCGGTTGAACTGGATGAAGACGTTGTTCCAGATCTCGATGACGTCGGGGTCGCCGGAGTTGACGAGCGTCGCGGCGTCGCGCCCGCCGATGCGGTCGACGTGGATCTCGGTGCACGGGCCGCAGGGGCCGGTGTCGCCCATCTCCCAGAAGTTGTCCTTCATGCTGCCGGGGATGACGCGCCCGGCCGGCAGGTACTTGAGCCACAACTGGCGGGTCTCGTTGTCGGGCTCCAGTCCCTGCCCGGGCGAGCCCATGAAGTAGGTGGCGTAGATGCGGTCCTCGGGGATGCCGAAGACCCTGGTGAGCAGTTCCCACGACCAGGCGACGGCCTCGGCCTTGAAGTAGTCGCCGAAGGACCAGTTGCCCAGCATCTCGAAGAACGTGTGGTGGTACGTGTCCTTGCCGACGTCGTCGAGGTCGTTGTGCTTGCCGCCGGCGCGGATGCACTTCTGGCTGTTGACCGCGCGCTTGAGCCGGGCCAGCGGCGACGTGGGCGCCACGTTGCCCAGGAACACCGGCTTGAACTGGTTCATCCCCGCGTTCGTGAACAGCAGCGTCGGGTCGTCGAGCGGCACGCACGGCGACGACGGCACGAAGCTGTGGCCGTGCTTCTTCTCGAAGAACTCGATGAACGCGCGCCGGATCTCGGCGCTGGACAGGGTCGAGAGCGGGGCGCGGGCGGCGTGTGCGGTGGTCTGGGACATGTCGGGGCGATGGTAGGGATTCGCCCGGCCGCTGTCGCCGAGCCGCCGGGTTCAGTCGCCGTGCCGGTCGCGGAGCTTGGGGCTCAGGCGCAGCAGCAGCGCCACGCGCTCGAACTCGCGCAGCCAGTCGTCGGTCACGGCCGCCCGCTCGTCGGCGGGCACCGGCGCCCCGGGCAGCGGGCAGGCCGGGCCGAGGCTCGCCGCGGCGACGGCCCGGTACCGGGCCAGGGTGCGGTCGCCCAGCAGGTGCACGAAGTCGAAGTCCTCGTTCAGGAAGATGGCCGTCGGCACGCGCCGCCCGCCGCAGATCATGAAGTGGTCGCTGAACGCGGCGTGGGCGTCGCGGTCGATGAACCGCAGGCAGATGCCCGGGGCGTCGCCGGGCGAACGGCCAGTCGGGGAGGCGGCGGGGGCGGGGGGGGCATTGGGGGCCGGGTGGGCCTCGGCGATGCGGGCCAGGATCGGGCACTGCTGCACGCAGTCGCCGCACCACGTGCCCGAGATGACCAGCACGTTGATCCGCCGGGGCAGGGAGCGGGCCAGCGCGGCCTGCGCCGGCGTGAGCACGGCGTGCTGCCAGGCGGCGTCCCAGCGGGGGCGCTGCGCGCTGGTGGCGGTGGCGAGGTAGTCCGGCCAGGCCAGACCGGCGGCGAACGCATCGCGAAAGGCGGCGGGTGTGAGCATGGTGCACGGTAGGGGCTCGCGCCCGCGGCGCGCGGGCGCGGACGAGTCAGTGCCGCTCGGCGTCGGTGCGCGGGGCCAGCGGCCAGGGCTCGCTGGGCTCGCCGTTGATGGTGGCGCCGCCCTGGAAGACCGGGCGCACGTTGCGGAGGAACTCGTAGGGGAAGTGCAGCGTGGGCTTGGTCAGCTCGTCGAGCCGGGCCATGTGCTCCGGCAGCAGGCGCACGTCCAGGGCCTTGACGTTGTCGTTGAGCTGGTCCAGCGAGCGGCACCCGATGATGGTGCTGGTGACGCCCAGGCGTGACTGCACCCACGCGATGGCGATCTGGCTCGGGGTGGCGTTGACCTGTCCGGCGAAGGACTTGAGCGCATCGACGACGGCGAAGGCGCGGTCGGTGGCGTGCCGCGTGACCCACTCGCCGCGGGCGGGCTTGTCGCCGGCGGCGATGGACTCGCGGGTGATCTTGCCCGAGAGCATGCCGCCCTTGAGCGGGGACCAGGGGGTGACGCCCAGGCCCATCTCCAGCGCCATGGGGATCAGCGCGCCCTCGACGGTGCGTTCGAGCAGGGAGTACTCGATCTGCAGGGCGATCAGCGGCGTCCAGTCGCGGAGGTTGGCGATCATCTGCGCCTGCACGCACTTCCACGCGGGCGTGTCGGAGAAGCCGATGTACCGGATCTTGCCGGCGTGGACCAGGTCGTCGAGGGTCCGCATCGTCTCTTCGATGGGCGTGTGGGGGTCCTCGAAGTGCATCCAGTAGAGGTCGATGTAGTCGGTCTTGAGGCGGCGGAGGCTGTGCTCGAGCTGCGCATAGATGGCCTTGCGGTGGGCGCCGCCGGCGTTGGGGTCGCCGCTGTACATGTTGCCCATGAACTTGGTGGCGATCACCGCGCGCTGGCGCTTGTGGGGCACAGCGCCGATGTGGTCGCCGATGATCTTCTCGGCGTGGCCCTGGGTGTAGATGTTCGCGGTGTCGATGAAGTTGCCGCCCTTGTCGAAGTACGCGTCCATGATGCGCTTGCTCATGGCCGGATCGCACCCCCAGCCCCAGTCCAGGCCGAAGGTCATGGTGCCCAGGCACAGGGGGCTGACGCGCAGGCCCGAGCGGCCGAGCGTGATGTAGTGATTCAGGGCCATGAGAGGCTCCTCGGTTCCGCGGCGGTTCCGCAGGCAGCATACCGCGCCGCGGGGTGGGGGAACCGGGGGCCAGGGCCGGGGGCCGCGGGTGGGGGTGGGAGTGGGGGTGGCGGGGTGGGGGGGCAGCAGTTACGGCAGCCGCGGCGACGGGGGCTCGCCCGGCGATGAGGCGGGGTGAGGTTCCATGGCGGCCAACCTCGCCTTTGTCCGATCACCGTTGAGCGTTTCGCCAGAGCACACTCAGGACTCAGTACTCAGCACCTTTCCCTTGCCCTTCCCTCGCGACTCGCGTCTCGCGACTCCTCCTCCCCTGCCTTTCCCTCAGCACTCAGCACTCAGTACTCAGTACTTCTCTCTTGCCTTTCCCTCGCGACTCGCGACTTCTCTTCCCCGGCCCCAGCGGGGCCGCGGAATGTGGCCACGGGTGAAGCGATGCGTAGCATCGCGCAACCCGTGGAACGGATCATCCCACCGACCCTGCCCCGGAGGGGCAGAGGAACCAGCGCTCCGCGCTCAATCAGACTACCCGCCGCTCATTGGTTTCCGCCGCCCCCAAACGCAACCGAACCCCGAAGGGGTGCACGAGGCGAAATCCCAAACGCCCGTCTGTCAATTCGCTGAGTGGGACCGTTCTCCGCACTCGGTACAAACACCCTCCGTCGTGGAACGCGAAAGCGGGTATCCACAACGCACACACCGTCCCGCCCGCAATCGCGTGAGCACGCGCCGAGCACGAAGACCGGCCAGCATCGCACCGATCACGGGCAATGGCCATAGTGGAATTTCAACAAAACCAATGCCTCCAACCTGCTTCCATCGCGGCAGAACGCACACGTCAAGGCTCCTAGTAATATGAAACCAGAATGGCCCGAATGCCTCATACGCACGTTTCGCAACTACATCCTGAGGTGAATAAAGCACCAGCGAGAGTGCGCCGTTGCAGAACCCGATGTCCACGCCAGTCATAGTATTGACCTGGCCGTCAAATGCAATTGTTCCAACGTAAACTACCAGAATAATCACATTCGCGATA
>JAEUIX010000272.1 GCA_016794945.1 Phycisphaerae bacterium | reverse complement strand
GGGGCTGGCACGGGGTTTGAACTGGAAACAGGTAGCTCCCGGACGCCGGGTGCGACCGGCGTCGGCAACACAGGAGAATTGCCATGTTTGACCGCTGCAATGGACTCATGTTCGCCCCCTCGGCCCTGGCCCGCGAAGTGGACGAGATGTTCGAGAACCTGACGGGCGGCGCAGCGCGCCCCCTGGTCCGCGAGGCCGCTCGCGCGTTCCCGCCGCTGAACATCTGGTCCGACGAGAAGGCCGTGTACGTCGAGGCCGCGCTGCCCGGCTTCCGCATGGAGGACGTCGAGGTCACGCTGACGCGTCAGGACCTGACGATCAAGGGCAAGCGCGAAACGACGATTCCCGATCAGGCGCAGTGGGTGCACCGCGAGCGTGCCGGCGGCGAGTTCGCACGCACCGTGACGATCGGCGAGCCGCTCGATCACGACAAGGTCACCGCCACGATGAACAACGGCCTGCTGCTGGTGACGCTGCCCAAGAGCGCCGTCGCCCAGCCTCGGCGGATCACGGTGAACCCCGCCAACAACTGAACGCCCGACCCGAATGTCCGTTCGGGCCGCCCCAGCCTTGGCGGGGGCGGCCCGTTTCGTGACCGCGGCAGCCGCGGGGGCCTGAACCGCCCCGAACGGTGGCTCGTACCAGCCCGATCGGAATTCCCTGTGCCGGCGTGAACATCCGGCCCCTGTGGGGGACGAACCCCGCAACGATGCCCGACCCCGGCGCACGCAACCGCGCGCCGCCGATTGCCAAGGAGTGATCATGCGGACCGCCCACCTGAGCATCATTTCAGCCACGTCGATCGGCCTCTTCGCCCTGACCATGCAGGCCCCGGCCTGGTCGGCGTGGTCGCCGGCCCAGCCGCCGGCCGCCACGGCCGACGCGGACATCGCCCACGCGCTGGCGCTCTCCAAGGCGTTCCAGAAGGTCGCTTCCGAACTCACGCCCTCGGTCGTCTACATCACCGCCAAGAGCGGCGGGGAGGTGGTGCAACCCCGGCGCGGCCGCCAGCCGCAGATGCAGGACCCGATGGAGGAACTCCGCCGCCGGTTCTTCGGGGACATGATGCCCGATCAACCCCGCGGCCCGTACCGCACGCCGGAGCAGACCTCGTTCGGCTCGGGCTTCGTGGTGTCGCAGGACGGCTTCATCGTGACCAACAACCACGTCGTGGAGAACGCGACCGAACTGAAGGTCACGCTCAGCGACCAGCGCAACTTCACCGCCAAGCTCGTGGGTCGTGATCCGGCCAGCGACGTGGCGGTGATCAAGATCGACGCCTCCGGCCTGCCGGCGGTAAAGATGGGGGACAGCGATTCCACGCAGGTCGGCGAGATCGTGCTGGCGATCGGCAACCCCTTCGGACTCAATCAGACCGTCACCAGCGGCATCGTGTCGGCCAAGGGCCGGACGCTCAACGGCGGGGCGGCGCCCCGGCGCGGCGGCCAGCCCGCCGCCCCGCAGGTGATGTTCGAGGACTTCATCCAGACCGACGCCGCCATCAACCCCGGCAACTCGGGCGGCCCGCTGGTGAACCTGCGGGGCGAGGTGGTGGGGATCAACACGGCGATCTTCACGCGCTCGGGCGGGTACATGGGCATCGGCTTTGCGATCCCGGCCAATCTGGCGAGGGGCGTGATCGACTCGCTCATCACGACCGGCAAGGTTGAGCGCGGGTGGATGGGCATCGGCTACCAGGACCTGGACGACGACACCGCACGGGCCTTGGGCCTTCAGCCCAACGCCGGCGTGCTGGTGAGCAACGTGATCGAAGGATCGCCGGCGGAGAAGGCCGGGCTCAAGATCGAGGACGTCATCACGTCGATCGACGGCCGGCCCATGAACTCGGGCAACACGCTGCGGAACACCGTCGCGTTCGCGCCCCCCGGCAAGACCATTGCCATCGAGTTCCTGCGCGACGGGCGCAAGCAGAAAGTCGATCTGACCCTGGCCAGGCGCGACGACGGTCTGGCCGCCGCCGGCGACGCCGCGCCCGCCGCCGGCAACCCGCTGGGCATCGCGGTCGAGACCGTCACGGCCGACAACGCCGAACGGCTGGGGTTGGACCAGGCCCGCGGCGTGGTGGTGACGGCAGTGGACGACGGCTCGGCGGCCTCGCGCGTGCTGAACACCGGGGACGTCATCCTGGCGGTCAACAACACGCCGGTGCGCGACGCCAGGGATTTCAAGGACGCGGTGTCGAAGGTGGACCTGAAACGCGGCGTGCGGCTGCGGGTGATCACCGGCGGCGTGCCGCGGATCGTGACGATCATCGAGAACCGCTGAGGCGGGGACATGTCCCGACCCATCGTCGCGGCCCGTCGGGAGATCCCGGCGGGCCGCTTCGACGCGCCGCGGCGGCGCGGGCGGGTGGCCCAACCCATCTTGTCGATGAGGGTGGTCCAGTAGCCCACCGAGGCGTTGCGCACGAAGCGCACGGGGTCGGGGTGCAGCGCGAGCACGACGCGGTCGCCGGCTTGCAGCCGGGCGGTTGACTGACCGTCGAGCACCAGCGTGGTGCCGGCGCCGCTGGCGCGGTCGTCGTTGACCCGGTTGAGCGTGATGGAGACGGTGCTCGAGCCGCTGACCACCACGGGCCGGAACGAGAGCGAATGGGCCGCGATCGGCGTGATGGCCAGTGCCCGGACGTCGGGCGCCAGGATGGGCCCGCCCGCGGAGATGTTGTAGGCGGTGGAGCCGACGGGCGTGGACACGATGAGCCCGTCGCCCGTGACCTCCGGCCCGGGCTGGCCGTCGATCGACAGCGACATGCTGATCATGCGGAACGGCGGCCCGGCCGTGATGGCAGCGTCGTTCATCGCCAGGCGCTGCCGCACCGAACCGCCGTTGCCGGCGCCCGTCGCGGCGGGCTCGACGCGGGCGGACATGACGCTCCGCTCGACGATGGTCAGGGGACCGTCGCCGAACAGGGCCGAGCCCTGCTGGCGCACGTGCTCGAGGTCGAACTCGGCGAGGAACCCGACCTTGCCGAGGTTCACGCCCAGCAGCGGCGTGCCCAGCCCGGCGCACCGGCGCGATTGGGCCAGCAGCGTGCCGTCGCCGCCGAGCACGACGATGAGGTCGGCCCCGCGACAGTCCGGGGCAAGGCTGGAGCCGTCGGCGGCGTCGTGCTCGGCGACGATGCTGCCGCCGGCGGAACGCACGATGGAGCGGACCTCGTCGAGCGCGCCGAGCACCTCGGGCTTGGCACGGTTGATCAGCAGCGCGACGCGACGGCCCATCGGCCCGACTCCCTGGCGACCCGGACGGTCCGCCGCCCGCACACCGCGGGCGGTGGGCTCAGGCCTTGGCTCGGCTTCGAACGGCCGGCGTCTCGACGATGCCTGTCGGTGCGGCTCGGTCCGGCGCACCGGCGCGAGCCGCGGCTTCCCGGACAGCCTGGGCGATGCCTGGAGCGTCGATGCCGGCGATGGCCAGCTGACGGGCCCGCGAATCCTGGTAGATCCAGGCGTCGGGCAGGCCCAGGCGGGTGACGCACGAGGCGTCCAGGCCCATGGACTGGGCTTCCTCG
>JAEUIX010000253.1 GCA_016794945.1 Phycisphaerae bacterium | reverse complement strand
GTCGAGCGTGCGGCTGACCTCCAGCGCCCGCGTGAGCAGCGCCTCGGCCTCGTCCAGCACGCCCCGCCGGTGCGCCACCAGCCCGAGGTTGCACAGCGCCCGTGCCGCCTCGGGCGAACCGTCGGCCGCCAGGGCCAGACGCCGCTGGGCCAGCGCGCCGGCCCGCGCCAGGTCGCCGGTCCGGAAGGCGAACTGGAACGCCGCCAGGAGCACGGCCGGATCGTTCGGGCGCGCGGCTTCGGCCGCGAGGACGGCGCGGGCCAAGTCCGCCAGTTCCGCGTCTGGAACGTTCCGTCCGCGCGAAACGGCATCGACGGCGCGCTGCGCCGCGGCCAGCAGTTCGTCTCGTGCGTCATCCGTGTCCGGCAGGGGCCCTCCCCGGCCGTCGGCGCGTCAGCCGCCGAAGGCCTTCTTGTAGTCCTCGAGGAACTTCTTGAGGCCCACGTCCGTCAGCGGGTGCTGCAGCATCTGCTTGATCACCGAGAACGGAACGGTCGCCACGTCCGCCCCCGCCAGGGCGCAATCGACCATGTGCTTGGGGTGCCGGACGGAGGCCGCCAGGAGCTTGGTCTTGTAGCCGAAGTTGTCGTAGATCTGCCGGATCCGCTGGATGAGGTCCATCCCGTCCTCGGCCACATCGTCGAGCCGCCCGATGAACGGGCTGACCAGGAAGGCCCCGGCCTTGGCGACCATGAGCGCCTGCAGCGGCTGGAAGCAGAGCGTCATGTTCGTCTTCACGCCCTTGTCGCTCAGCGCCTTGCACGCCCGCAGGCCGTCCACCGTGATCGGCAGCTTGATCACGATGTTCGGCGCGATCTTGGCGCGCTCACCCGCCTCCTTCATCATCCCCTCGTACTCGACGGCGATCACCTCCGCCGACACCGGGCCCTTGACGACGCGGCAGATCTCCTCCAGCCGCTTGCCGTAGTCGATCTTCTCCTTGGCGATCAGCGACGGGTTGGTGGTCACGCCGTCCAGCACGCCCAGGTCGTTGGCCTGCTTGATCTCGTCCAGGTTCGCCGTGTCGATGTAGAGTTCCATGCCCGAGTGTATCGCCCTCACCCGCACGCAGACGGGAGGCGAGGGACCTAGAACATCTTGGGCGCCTTGTGGCGCTTCTTGAATGAATCGATGATCGAGAGCAGGCGGCTCCGCGAGAACAGTCTCTCGAACTTGTCGAGTTTGAGGCGCTTGCCTCGTTGGTTGCACAGGGGCATGGCTTCGTACCTGTGCCTGAACGCCGCGATCAGTGCGTCTTCCAGTCGGTTCCAACTCGCGACGTTCGGGCGCGTGCCACAGGTCACGATGAACATCCGAACCTTGTTGATCCCGCGCTTCTGCATCGCATCCTTGGCCGTTTCCACGGCGCTTTGCGCCACGCGGCGAGCCCCTTTTCGGGTCGTCCCGATGTAGACGATGGGTGTCGAACCTGCCCGGTAACGAACTGGCCGATCGGCAACGGCGATGTACGCGAGCCGCTTGGCAACGAGGGCCCGCCAGGTGATCAGGAGGGCCGGCTTGCTCTGCACCTGTATCCGCAGTCTTGCCATGTCGGCAGATTAGCCGACGCCGACGAGGTCCGCCTGTTCGGCCTGGCTCCTGGGCTTCTTCGCCTCGATGCCCAGTTGCACCAGCGGGCCGTGCGGCTTCTTGGCCTCCTCAGCCAGCAGGCGCGCCGCCTCGGCGTCGCGGTAGCGGGGGCTGACGATCGCGCGGATGTTGCCCCACAGCCCGCCGAGCGAGCCGAAGGTGTGGTCCACCGCCGAGGGCTCGTACCCGCAGTGCACCATGCACTGCTGGCAGGCGCGGTTGCCGCTGGCCCGGCCGTACCGCTCCCACTCGGTGGTTTCGATCAGTTCCTTGAAGGTGTCCACGTAGCCGTCCTGGAGCAGGTAGCACGGCTTCTGCCACCCGAAGATGCTGTACGTCGGCAGGCCCCAGGGCGTGCACTCGTAGTCGCGCTTGCCCATCAAGAACTCGAGGAACAGCGGGCTCTGGTTGAACTTCCAGGCCCGCGAGCGGTTGGACAGCAGCATGCGGAAGAACCCGATGGTCTTCTCCCGCTCGCGCATGAAGCTCTTCTGGTCGGGCGCCTTGGGGTAGGCGTACCCGGGGCTCACCATCACGCCCTCGACCCCCAGCCCCATCATCTCATCGAAGAACGCCCGCACGCTGTTGGGGTCCGCCCCGTCGAACAGCGTGGTGTTCGTCGTCACCCGGAACCCCATCTTCACCGCCAGCCGGATCGCCTCCACCGCCGTGCGGTACGTGCCCTCGCGGCAGACCGCGAAGTCGTGGTGCTCTTCCTGGCCGTCCATGTGCACGCTGAAGCTCAGCCGCTTGTTCGGCGTGAACACCCCTTCCTCCAGCCGCTGCTTCAGCAGCAGCGCGTTGGTGCACACGTACACGAACTTCTTGCGGGCGATCAGCCCCTCGACGATCTGCTTGATCTGCGGGTGCAGCATCGGCTCCCCGCCCGGGATGGCCACCACGGGCGCGCCGCACTCCTCCGCCGCGGCCCAGCACTGCTCTGGCGTGAGCTGGCGCTTGAGGATGTGGGGGGGGTACTGGATCTTGCCGCAGCCGGCGCACGCCAGGTTGCAGCGGAACAGCGGCTCGAGCTGCATCACCAGCGGGTAGCGCCTGTTGCCCTTGAGTTTCTGCCGGACCACGTAGGAAGCGATGGTCCACATCTGCGAGATCGGAACGCCCATGGCCGGAGGGTAGGCAAGAGGCCTCGGCCGATCGGCCCCCCCGGAGCCGCCGACGGATCGGTCACTTGCCCTTGCGTCGCTCCGGCAGACGCTCGGCCACCCGCAGCAACTGGGCCGTCTTCTCGTCGATGATCCGATCCCGCTCGTCGGCCAGGCGCCCCAGGTCGGCACGCATCCGCTCCGACCGGCGGATCAGCTGCTCCACCTGCCGCTGCTGGATCTTCAACCGGATGTCGAACTGCTCCGCCGCCGAGGCGCGGATCGCGTCGCGGATCTGCGTCAGGCCGGCCTCCGCGTCGCCGGCGCGCTTGGCCCGGCCGTACTCCGTGGAAAGGCGGATGATGTCCATCACGCCCTTGATCTCGTCCAGACGCAGCGTGAGCATCTCCGGGTCGTTCGAGCGCTTCAGCTCCGCCAGGCCGCGCAGGCGCGTTCCCAGCACCTCGTAGATCCGCTCGCGCACCTCGGGCTGAGCGGCCATGCGCTCGATCCGGTCGGCCAGGTCCGGCCGCTCCCCGCGCACCACGTCCATGGAGGCGGCCCGCTCGTGCTCGGGCAGACGCACCATCGGCTCGCCCAGCGGGCCCGTCGCCTGCGGTTGCCCGCGATTGCCAGGTCCGCCCGCCGGACCGCCCGGCGCGGCGTCCGGTCCTTCGCCCTCGCCCCGCTCGCGCATCTCGCGCTGCAGCAGCCCACGCCGCACTTCCGTCGCGTCCTTGCCCGACTCCAGATCACGCAGCGCCGATTCGAACCGCTCGACCTGACGGCGCGACGCCTCGGCCCGCCGCTCCAGGAACGCGCGCAACGCCGCCGGATCGGCCGGGAACTGCTCGCCCATCCGCTCCGGGCGGTCCATGGTCCGTCCGGGGCCCTTGCCCGGTTGAATCGGTTGACTTCCGGGCGGGGACTGTTCCGGCTGCGCCCACAGCAGCGACGCCGTGAGCGTCACCGCCGCCATCACGCCCGCCCACCCGCCCGCGTGATTCCAAAACTCGCTTCTGTTCATCCGGTCACCGGTGCCTTCCTGTCGTCGCCTCGTTCGGCCTGAGCCCGTCCTTCACGCCCGCTCCGGGGTCACAGCGATCCCGTCCCAAGGATCGACGATGGGTCCATGAAATCCGTCCGGATCGCCGCGTCCAGCGTGTCCGCCTCCGACAGCAGCCGCTCCAAGTCGCCCGCCGGGGTCGCCGCCTCGAGCAGTGCCAGACCGTGCGCGAGCGTCTCCAGGGGATCCGTCTGCGCCACCGGAGGCCCGGACAGATTCGTCGTCCCGGGCCGAAGCGCCAGGACCAGGCCGTAGCCGCCGGCCAGCAGCGCCACCGCTGCGGCGATGCGCACCGCCCACGAAACGTGCACGGCCGC